>NZ_JAAAYH010000460.1:0-6842 GCF_018035285.1 Streptomyces sp. MK37H
ACGAGACGCCGCGTGCGGAACGCGGGGGAAGCTGGAGCTCAGAAGGCATCAACAGCTCGAACAGCGACAGCGAGCCCGCACAGCGCAGCGGAACCCGTGGTCACGGGTCGGCAGGGGCGCGTGGGTCACTGACATGCGACCTAGGAGACCCGGATCGCCGCGCCGCTGTCAACTTCATCTCACGTTTCAGGTCAAGGTTCACCTCATCCGGTCGCTGTGGAGGCAGAAAGGTTTGTGCGCGCGTTGTATTGGTGACACGGCGCATCAACGCGCATCACCCCGCACCACCCCGCCCACTCCGCACCATCTCCCGCGCGATGCAACGGGACCGGCGCCGATGGCGTCCTCCTCAGTGAGTGAGAGGAGGGATCCCGGGCAACGGAAGGGGAAGGTGTCGCGTTTAGGCTGATTTGAACACTTTCCGCGCAGCCTTGGTTCCGCAGAGTGAATAAGAGGCCCAATAGCAGATCTCGGCTTGACTGGCCCGGATCGGCACACTTGTAATTTCACTCGTGTCGTTCTGCCGCTTCACCAACGGCATCAGGCACGGGGACGCAAAGACAGACGAGGGGCGCACATGACCGAGTTGTTCCAGCAACTGCTGGTCGAAGAGGCGGACGAGGAGCTCGGTTGGCAGGAGCGCGCGCTGTGCGCCCAGACCGATCCCGAGTCGTTCTTCCCGGAAAAGGGCGGATCCACCCGTGAGGCGAAGAAGGTCTGCCTCGCCTGCGAGGTCCGTTCCGAGTGCCTCGAGTACGCCCTCGCCAACGACGAGCGCTTCGGCATCTGGGGCGGTCTGTCCGAGCGCGAGCGGCGCCGCCTGAAGAAGGCCGCCGTCTGACCCACGGCGTCCGGGACCCGCCGTCCGACCCACGGCGTCCGGGACCCGCCGTCCGACCCACGGCGTCCGGGATCCGCCAGATCCGCCGGACCCGTCGTCAGGGCCGCCGGGCCCGTCGGACCCGTCGGACCTGGCAGAACCGCATGACCCGCGCTGACATATCCGCACAGTTCACGGCGGAGTGAGCCACCGCGACCGGTCCGCCCCCGAGCCCATGGCGACGGGAGGCGGACCGGTCGCATACACAGCCGTTAGTGTGGGGCCCCGTCCGAGACGCTCCAACGCCCCCATGGGGCGCGCGCGTCCACCGCAGTCCAGCGAACCGGGGCCCGTACCTCGATGTCCGTGCACAGCCACCCGGCGGCCCAATACCCGGCCGCCACCGCCGCGTTTGCGCCCGTTCACGAACCGGTTCAGACACCGGCCTATCCGCGTCATGTCGTCACCGCCGTCCTGGTCGCCCACGACGGCGCCCGCTGGCTGCCCGACGCGCTGTCCGGTCTGCTCGGCCAGGAGCGCCCGGTCCAGAGCGTCATCGCGGCCGACACCGGCAGCGCCGACGACTCCGCCCGGCTCCTCACCGAGGCCCTCGGCGAGGAGCGGGTGCTGCACATGGCGCGCCGCAGCGGCTTCGGCACGGCCGTCGCCGAAGCGGTCCGTACGGCCCCGGTGCTGGGTCCCGAGGAGCTCACCTACCTCAAGCGCCCCAGCAGCTGGGACCCCGTCAACCGCACCTGGCGCGACGACGCGTACGACATGCCGGAGCTGCCGCACGGCGAGCCCGTCCAGTGGCTGTGGCTGCTGCACGACGACTGCGCCCCCGAGCCCGACGCCCTGGCCGAGCTGCTGCGGGTCGTCGACGCCGAGTTCACCGCCAACCGCGAGCCCGCGATCGTCGGACCCAAGCTGCGCGGCTGGTACGACCGCCGGCAGCTGCTGGAAGTCGGCGTCAGCATCGCCCGCAGCGGCCGCCGCTGGACCGGCCTCGAACGGCGCGAGCAGGACCAGGGCCAGCACGACCAGGTGCGCCCGGTGCTGTCGGTGTCCAGCGCGGGCATGCTGGTGCGCCGCGATGTGTGGGAGCAGCTGGGCGGTTTCGACTCCCGGCTGCCCCTGATGCGCGACGACGTCGACCTGTGCTGGCGCGCCCAGGCGGCCGGGCACCAGGTGCTGGTGGCCCCGGACGCCGTACTGCGGCACGCGGAGGCGTCCGCGCGCGAGCGGCGGCCCATCGACTGCGTGGGGCGCTCCGTAGCCAACCCGCATCGCGTGGACAAGGCGGGCGCCGTCTACACCCTGCTGGTCAACACCCGGGGCGCGCTGCTGCCCTATGTGATGCTGCGGCTCCTGTTCGGCACGCTGCTGCGCACCCTGGCCTATCTCGTGGGCAAGGTGCCGGGGCAGGCCCTGGACGAGGTCGCCGGTCTCTTCGGTGTCCTGCTGCGGCCGGGGCGGATCCTCGCCGCCCGTAAGCGCAGAGGCCGCCCCGCGACGGAGCCGAGCGAGCTGCGGCCGCTCTTCCCGCCGCCCGGCGCGACCGTAAGGGCGACGGTCGAGCAAGTCGCCAGCAATATCGGCGGCCGTTCCGAGCCCGAGCTGTCCTCAGGCGGGCGGCACGGCGCCGTCGAGTCCGGGCCCGGCGGCGACGACGCCGACTTCCTGGAGATCGAGCAGTTCGCCCGGCTCAAGCGGATCGCCCGCAAGCCCGGCCCGATGCTCTTCCTCGTGCTGCTGGTGGTCTCGCTGGTCGCCTGCCGGGATCTGCTCGGCGCCGGCGCGCTCGCGGGCGGGGCCCTGCTGCCCGCGCCCGCCCATGTCTCCGAGCTGTGGTCGAGCTATGTGGACGGCTGGCATCCGGTCGGTACCGGCGGCACGCAGTCCGCGCCGCCGTATCTGGCCGCCCTCGCCTCGCTGGCCACGGTCTTCCTGGGCTCCACGGGCTTCACGCTGACCCTGTTGCTGGTGTGCTCGGTGCCGCTGGCCGGGTTCATCGCGTACTTCGCCTCCCGGCCGCTGGTCGAGTCCCGGCTGCTGCGCGCCTGGGGAAGCGTCGCGTACGCCTTCCTCCCGGCCGCGACCGGGGCGCTCGCGGGCGGGCGGCTCGGCACCGCCGTGCTCGCCGTACTGCTGCCGCTGATGGCCCGGGCGGCGGCCGCCGCGACCGGCTTCACCGGCAACGGGACGCGGCTGCCGAGCTGGCGGGCGACGTGGGCGTACGCGCTGCTGCTGACGTTCACCATGGCCTTCACCCCGGTCGTCTGGCCGATGGCGCTCCTCCTGGGCGCCGGTGTGCTCGTGCTGCGCCACCGGCAGAGCGGCACCGAGCAGCTCATGGGGTACGGGCTGCGGTTCCTGAGCCTCGTCGTCACCCCGCTCGTCGTGCTCGCCCCCTGGTCGCTGGACCTCGTCACCGACCCGGCCCGCTTCCTCAAGGAGGCCGGGCTGGACCGCGGCGCCGGCTCCGCGTCCGCCCTGGACCTGCTCGCGCTCAGCCCCGGCGGCCCCAACGGCGGCGGCACGCTGCTGCTGCTCGGCTTCGTCCTGGCCGCGCTCGCCGCCCTGATGCGCGGGGAGCGGCAGACGGTGGTGCGCACCGCGTGGGCCGTGGCGCTCACCGGCTTCCTCTTCGCGGCGCTCACGAGCGGCTCCGGCTGGGCCGGGCCCGCGACCCTCGTCTACGGCCTGGCGCTGCTGACCGCCGCCGTGGTCGGCGCCGAGGACGCGCGGGAGCGGGTGGCGGCGCAGAGCTTCGGCTGGCGCCAGCCGGTGGCGCTGCTGATCGCGGTCGCCACGGTCGCCGCGCCGCTGTACGCGGCCGTCACCTGGATGACGGGCGGCGCGGACGGCCCGGTGGGACGGCGCGACCCCTCGCAGGTCCCGGCGTTCGTGGCGGCCGAGAGCGCCACCGAGGACCAGGCCCGCACTTTGGTGCTCGGCGGCGACAGCGGTGCCGCCCACGCCGACTACGCCCTGGTGCGCGGCTCCGGCGCCCGGCTCGGCGACGGCGAACTCGCGGCGGCGGGCGGCTCCGACACCCGGCTCGACGGTGTGGTGGCAAATCTGATCGCGGGCTCCGGCGCCGACCAGACCCGTCAGCTCGGCGGCTACGCGGTGCGCTATGTGTACGTCCAGAAGGGCGCGCCGCCCGAGATGGAGCGGGTGCTGAACGCGACCCCGGGCCTCACCCAGCTCAGCCGGCAGCACGGCGGAGTGCTGTGGCGGGTCGACCAGCGGGTCTCGCGGGTCTCCATCGTCCCGGCCGAGTCCTCGGGCCGCCCGGCGGGCGGGGCGGCGGCCAAGCCGGTGCACGTGGCCTCCGGCCCCGTCGAGGCGCACACCACGGTGCCGGACGGCACTGCGGGGCGGGTGCTGCGGATCGCCGACCGGTCCGCGCCCGACTGGCAGGCCACGCTCGACGGCAAGCCGCTGAAGCCGACGACGGTCGACGGCTGGGCGCAGGGCTTCGAACTCCCGGCGAGCGGCGGCCGGTTGGACCTCACCTACGACACGCCCATCACACACACCGCATGGGTGTGGGCGCAGGGGCTGCTCGCGGTCGTGCTGCTGGTGCTCGCGCTGCCGGGCCGCCGCCGGAACGTCGACGACGACATGCCGGACGCGGAGGGCACGGCCGCCGCCGTCACCGCCGAGGATCTGGCGGGCGACGGCCGCCGGGCGCGGCGGCTGCGGGCCGCCGCGGAGGCGCAGGCGGCGCAGGCCCCTCAGGATGGGGGCGCCAAGGGGCGGCCGGAGACGGACCCGGCCGCCGCGGACGCGATGCCCGGGCAGCCGGGCGAGGTTCCCCCGATGCCGGGTGAGCCGCCGATGCCGGGTGAGCCGCCGCTGCGGCCGACCGCCGAGCCGGCCGCCATGGGCGACCCTTACGGCGACAACGCGATGGCGAACGACCCTTACGGCGACCAGACGGCCGCCGGTGACCCGTACGCGGCGGTGCCGCACCAGCAGCAGTACGGGCAGCAGTGGGACGCGCAGACGTACGCCGACGCCGGATACGGCCAGTACCCGGCCGGTCAGTACCAGGGAGAGCAGTACGCGGGGGAGCAGTACCAGGGCGAGGGCTACGCCGGCCAGTACTCCACCGGCCAGTACCCGGCCGGTGACTACCAGGGCGGCTATCAGGACACCGGCTATCCGGCCGGCTACCAGGAGGGCCAGTACCCGGCGGACCCCTACGCGGGCGGCCAGTACGCCGACCCTTACGGCTACGACCAGCAGCAGCCCTATGCCGACGGTGGCTACCCCCCGCAGGGCGACACGACGTACGGCGGCGCCGACCCCGAGGACCGCCGCGACGGGAGCGATCAGCAGCGATGAACCGCAGCACCCTGTCCCTGATCGGCGCCGCCACCGCGCTGGCCGCCGTCACCGGCGTCGCGGCCCTCACGGGGGGCTCCTCCGACGACGCGGACGCTTCCGTGAAGGCCGCCACCCGGCTGCCCGTTCAGCGCTCGACGCTGCTGTGCCCCACGCCCTCCTCCTCGGACGTGAGCGACACCACCTACACCGCGTACACGCCCAAGCGGGAAGGGGCGGACGCCAAGGACGGCGCCGCCGAACTGCTGCCGGCCCAGAACCCCGCTGACGACACGACGGATCCCGGCGGCGACGGCGGTAAGGACGACGGCAAGAACGGTAAGGACGGCAAGGGCGGCGGGAAGGGCGGCCAGGCGGCCCCGGGCGGCGACAAGCCCGTGCTGCCCCTGAAGGAGCCCGGCAAGCCCGTCACCACCGAGGAGAGCAGCGCGGGCGCGCCCGCGCTCATCGGCACCGCCGACGGCCGCTTCGCACCCGGCTGGACCGTCCAGCAGACCACCACGATCGACGCGGGCAGCGGGCGCGGCCTCCTGGGCACCGCGTGCACGGCACCCGACACGGACTTCTGGCTCCCCGGCGTCAGCACCGACCGGAACCGCCAGGACTTCGTCCATCTGACGAACCCGGACGACGCCGCGGCCGAGGTGGACCTGAAGCTCTACGGTCCGAGCGGCCGGCTGAAGCCCTCCACCGACGAAGCGATCACCGTCCCGCCCCGCTCCACGGTCCCGGTCCTGCTCTCGACCCTCACCGACCAGCGGGCGGCGAGCGCCTCGCTCCATGTGACGGCCCGCACCGGCCGGATCGGGGCGGCCGTGCAGGCCGTGGACCAGAAGGCGGGCAGCGACTGGCTCCCGGCCTCCGCCGTGCCCTCGACGAGCGTCGCGATCCCCGGCATCCCCAAGGACGCCACCTCGGCCCGCCTGATCGTCTTCGCCCCCGGATCCGACGACGCGGACCTCAAGGTGCGGCTGGCCGGGCCGAACAACGCGATCACCCCGGCCGGACATGAGTCGCTGCACGTCAAGAGCGGGATGACGACCGCGATCGACCTCGGCGACGTGACCAAGGGCGAGCCCGGCTCGCTGCTGCTCACCCCCGAGGGCGGCGAGGGCCCGGCCACACCGGTCGTGGCCGCGCTCCAGGTGACCCGGGGCAAGGGGAGCGACCAGGAGACGGCGTACATCCCCGCGACCGCCGCGATCGAGCGCAGCGCCACCGCGGCCGACAACCGCACCAAGGGCTCCACGCTCTCCCTGGTGGCGCCGCGCGCGTCCGCCAAGGTGCGCATCACCGCCTCGGCGGGCGCGGGAGGCGGCAGCCCGGTCAGCAAGACCTACGAGGTCAAGGGCGGCACCACCAAGGCCCTGGAGCCACCGCGCCCGGCCTCGGGCAAGGGCCCGTACGCGGTGACGGTCGAGCGGCTCTCCGGCGGCCCGGTGCACGCCTCACGGATGCTGGCACTGTCGCAGGACGGGGTCCCGATGTTCACGATCCAGTCGCTGCCGGACGACCGGGGCACGGTCGCGGTGCCCGAGGCGGGCCAGGACCTGTCCCTGCTCAACGACGACTAGGGCGGGGCTGGAGCCTCGGCTGCCCGCCCTGGGGCCCGTCGTGCCCCGTGGGCGCGGTCACCGCTGCCCGCTACGGGGTGTCCGGCGGATCA
>NZ_JAAAYH010000461.1:0-6826 GCF_018035285.1 Streptomyces sp. MK37H
GACGGCTCCCAGACCGCGCAGTCGTGGGCGAAAAGCACACGGCGGGGATCGAAGCCGAGGAGGCGGTCCAGCCAGGGGCGGTACGAGGGAAGGGGCTGCGCCACGCCATCGAGGACGGCCCTGCGGGCCCGGTGGTCCGAGGCGAACTCGGAGGCGAAGTCATGGGCTTGACCGGCGAGGATCACCGTGCCGTCGGACTGGCGGACGACCAGGGACTGATGACCGTCGGCGTGGCCGGGGGTGGGGATGATGTGGACGCCCGGCCAGATCTCGGCCTCCCCGGCCAGTTCCTCATACGTGGCGCCGGGAAAGTCCAGTAGCTCGTCGAACGTGTAGTCGCCCCCGCGAGCGGTGGCCAGCTCCGCGTCCTGGACCAGGATCGGCGTACCGCTCAGCAGGGGGTTGCCGCCGCAGTGGTCGAAGTGGAGGTGGCAGTTCACGACGAGGGAGACGTTCGCGAGGGCGGCCCCGGCCGCCGCCAGCGCGTCCGGCAGGGCGCGGCGGCGGGGGCGGTAGTGCGCCTCGGTCTCGGGGTCGGCGGCGCCGACGCCGGTGTCGAAGAGGATCAGCCCACGGTCGTGCCGCACCAGATAGGCGAGCACCGGCTCGACCCGTGGCCGCGGTCCGCCGGTTTCCGAGGCGGGGCGGACGAAGTAGCCGAGGTCGAGGCGGCGTACCGCTGTGTCGTTGGCCATCTCGCCATGGTCGCGCGGCGCGTAGCGTGCCCGCTCGGGGCTCTGCCGGGAGCAGAGGTCTGAGGAACATCCGTGCCGCTCGTCATGCCATCGACGCTAGGGGCGCGATTGCTGACGTGGGAGGGTGCGCCGCGGCCACACGGTATGACACACCGTGATGAGTCTGCTCTGGCGGTAACGCCGAGTGAGGAACGACGGCCGGGCTGCGTGGGTCCATCGCACCCATCCACCCGCCCGTTCTCCTGCCTAGTCTGGTTCGTATGGACGGAGACAACGGACTCGGTGACTATCTGCGTGCTCGCCGCGACACGACCATGCCACGGGATGTCGGATTCCCCGACGACGCGTCTCGGCGGGTGTCCGGCCTGCGTCGGGACGAGGTGGCGCTGCTCGCCGGGGTGAGCACGGACTACTACATCAGGCTGGAACAGGGCCGGGAGCGGCATCCGTCCAAGCAGGTGCTCCAGGCGATCGCCCGGGCACTGCGGCTCGACGAAGCCGCCACAACCCATCTCTTCCGGCTCGGCCTGAGCGCTCCCTGGCCGTCTGTGCGAGCGACCACGACGGTCGGTCCGGACCTGCTGAGGCTGATGGACAGCCTGCGGCATCTGCCCGCGTTCGTGGTCGGCTCGGCCCAGGACGTGCTTGCCTCCAACGCGATGGCGCAAGAGCTGTACCGGGGTTTCGCCCGCTACGACAACCTGCTGCGGATGATCTTCCTGGATCCCTTCGCCCAGGAGTTCTACGGAGACTGGGAGAACGCGGCGGCCGTTGCGGTGAACAATCTGCGCGCGTCGTCGGCGCGGTTCCCGGATGACGAGCGCATCGAGCGCGTCGTCGGCGAACTCGGCGTCCACAGCCCCGCGTTCGCGACTTTGTGGGCACGCTACGAGATCCGTCCGCGCACGCAGGAGGACAAACACTTTTGCCACCCGCAGGTGGGTGAACTGCGTCTGCACTTCGAGGCCCTGGCCGTCACCAGCGCTCCTGGACAGCACCTGTCCGTCTACAGCGCCAAGCCCGGCAGTGCCAGCAGTGACGGCCTGATCCTGCTCCGCCGACTGGCCGAGCAGAGCACCGCTCCAGAGAAAGGAAACGTACATTCATGACCGACCCCATCGCCCACGCCGCCGGCCGTTTCGAGATCGCCGGCAAGAAGGTCGCCCGGCTCGGCTTCGGCGCCATGCGGCTCACCGGACTCGGGGTGTGGGGACAACCTGACGACCGCGATGAGTGCGTCCGCGTGGTCCGCCGCGCCGTCGAACTCGGCGTCCAGCTGATCGACACCGCCGACTCCTACGGGCCGTACGTCAGCGAGGAGATCATCCGGGAAGCCCTCCATCCCTACCCGGACGACGTCCTCATCGCGACCAAGGCCGGTCTCACCCGCAACGGCCCCGATGTGATCAAGACCGATCAGGGACTGGTGCGCCTGGGCCCCAAGGCCTGGCCGCCTGTGGGGCGCCCGGAGTACCTGCGTCAGGAGGCCGAGATGAGCCTGCGGCGCCTCGGCCTGGATCACATCGACCTGTTCCAGCTCCACCGCGTCGACCCGAAGGTCCCCCTGGAGGACCAGGTCGGGGAACTGAAGCAGCTCCAGGACGAAGGCAAGATCGTCGCGATCGGCCTGTCCCAGGTGAGCGTCGACCAGATCGAACAGGCACGTCGAATCGCCGACATCGTCACCGTACAAAACCGCTACAACCTCACCGACCGCAGCTCCGCCGACGTTCTCGACTACTGCACGGGCGAGGGCATCGGCTTCATCCCCTGGGCTCCGGTGGGCGCCGGCGAGCTTGCCAGGCAGGGCGGCCCGGTCGACCGCATCTCCTCCGCACACGGCGCCACCCCCTCCCAGGTCGCACTCGCCTGGCTGCTCGCCCGTTCCGAGGTCATGCTGCCCATTCCCGGCACCTCCAAGATCGCCCACCTGGAGGACAACATCGCGGCGGCGACACTGGGCCTGAGCGTCGAGGAGATCGACGAGCTCTCCCACGCCATATGACCGAGCGGCTCGCATCCACCATCGGCCCGGTGGCCGGCGACTCTTCCGCAGCCCCGAACAGAGCGGCTAACGGTGGGTCAGCCCGTGTCCGGGGTCGTGGTCGAGCAGGAGCACCACGCCGTTCCGGGGACGTCGACGCGGTGGATCGGTGGGGGCATCAGGGGTGGTCTCCGGCGTCAGGTGAGCGCAGGTAGTTGTAGACCGTGGCGCGGGAGACGCCCAGCAGTTCGGTGACCGCCTGGACCGAGTGCTTCACCTGGAGGTAGCCGCTGGTCTTGAGGGTGCGGACGAGTTCCTTCTTGGCGGGGGTGCCCAGGCTGCGCGGGGTCTGGCCGCGGGCGGCGGCGAATTCCTCGATGACGGTGCGCAGCTCGGCGGCGGTGCGGGCGCGGAGGGTTTCGGTGAGCGGCTGCTCCTGCTCATCGGTCCGGACGAGGTTGTTGAGGCTGCGGGCGACGCTCGCGAAGAGGGAGACGTCCAGGTTGAGGCAGATGGCGGCGACGTACTGGCCCGCGCTGTTCTTGATGCCGATCGAGGTGCTCTTCGCCGGGCGGCCGTCCGGGAAGCGGTTGGCGTAGTTCTGGACGATGTCGGGGAAGCCGGGGTCCCGCATCCGGGCCAGGCCCAGCTCGGTGGCGGGCTGGCCGACCGCACGGCCGGAGAGGTTGCTCTCGATGGCGCGGATGGACTGGTCGGGGCTGCGCAGATCGTGGAGGACCACCTCGCACAGCCCGGGGAACATCCGGCCGAGGGCGACCACGATCTTCTCGGCCTCGCGGAGCAGCAGCTCGTCCTCGGGTGTTCCCCCCGCCGCGGCTGCCTTCTCCTCGGTCATCCGAAGAGCTCCGTCATCGTCGGCGTCGCCTTCAGGCCCGACCCGGTCAGCAGCACCACCGTGGTCTCGCCGGGGCGGATCGCGCCCCGGGCCCGGAAGACCTCGATCGCCGCGGCCGCGGTCGCGCTGGTCGGCTCCGCGTACAGCCCCATCGCGGCCAGCCGGCGGACCGCCGCGGCGATCGCGTCCTCCGGGATGGCCGCCATGTCGCCGTCCGAGCGGCGGATGGCGCGCAGCACCTCGGGGAAGCGGACGGGCTCGCGGATGGCCGTGCCCTCGGCGATGGTCGGGGCGTGGAGAGACGGCACCGGGGTCTCGGCGCCCGCGCGGAACGCGGCGTGGAGCGGGGCGCAGTGGGCGGGCTGGGCCACCAGCAGCCGGGGGCGGCGGGCGATCTGGCCCGCGGCGAGCAGCTCGGAGAAGCCGAGGTCGCAGCCGAGCACGGTGCTGCCCGCGCCCGCCACGGTCACCACGGCGTCCGGTGCGGTGAAGCCCAGGTCCTCCCACAGCTCGTACGCCAGGGTCTTGGTGCCCTGGAGGAAGAAGGGGTGCCAATTGTGGCTGGCGTAGTACGTATGGGCCGACTGGCGCAGCGCCTCCGCCGCCGTGGCGTCCCGGTCGCCGGGCACCAGCTGGACCTCGGCGCCGTAGGCCCGGCATTGGAGGAGCTTCGCGGGGGAGGTGGCGGCGGGGGCGAGGATCCGGGCCCGGATGCCGGCCGCGGCGCAGTACGCCGAGACGGAGGCCCCGCCGTTGCCGGAGCTGTCCTCGATGACCTCGCGTACGCCCCGCTGGGCGAGGAGCGAGATCATCACGCTGGTGCCGCGGTCCTTGAAGCTGCCGGTGGGGCTGAACCACTCCAGCTTGAAGAGAATCCGATCCTCCCCCCAGCTCTTCTCGACCAGCGGGGTGCACCCTTCTCCCAGTGACACCGGGGCGTCGATGCGCACCGGGAGGGCCGCTCGGTAGCGCCAAAGTGACCGGGCCCCGGTGTCCACCTGCTCGCGGGTGATGCCGGGCAGCGCGGAGACGGTGAGGGGAGCCCCGTCATCGCCGCACCAGCGAGGGTCGTCGATCGGGTACGTGGCGCCGGAGCGCTCGTCGACGTAGCGGGGTTCGGATCGTGGTTCAGCTCGCACCTTGGATATTTTGTTTAGTTGTGTATATCCAGTCAAGGGAGTGATGGGCTGCTCGAGCTCACCGCGAGCGCGGTGCGAGGGCCGCTCAAGGGTGGGCGAACAGCCGTTCCAGCACCACCGCGACCCCGTCGTCCTCGTTGGCCGGCGCCACCTCGTCGGCTATCGCCTTCAGATCCGGATGGGCGTTGCCCATCGCGACCCCGTACCCGGCCCAGCCCAGCAGCGGGATGTCATTGGGCATGTCGCCGAACGCGATCGTCTCGGCGGGGGTGAACCCCATGCGGTCGGCGGCCAGTTGGAGCCCCACCGACTTGTCCGTCCCGGCCGGGAGCACCTCGATCATGCCCTTCTCGGAGTGGGTCACCGCCACCTCGCCCGCGCCCACCCGCTCCGCGGCCGCCGCCACCAGCCCGTCCGCCACCGTCCGGTGGCGCATCAGCACCTTCTCGATCGGCGCCGCCCACAGCTCCTCCCGCTCGGCCAGCCCCCACTCCGGCTGCATCCGGTCGGTGAAGCGGGCGGTGACGACGAAGCGGTTCTCGGGCGCCGCGGTCACCACGGCGAGCTCCAGCGGCCCCGCGCCCAGCGCCTCCTCGGTGCGCTCCACCACCGACCGGGCCAGCGCCCGGTCCAGCGACGCCGAGACCAGCAGCCGGTCCGCGGAGGCGTCGTACAGCTGCGCGCCCTGTCCGCACACCGCGAGCCCCCGGTAGCCGATCGCCACCAGGAACTCCCGGCAGGACGCGGCCGGACGCCCGGTGACCACCAGGTGCCGCGCCCCGGCGGCCCGGACCAGGGCCAGCGCCTCACGGTTGCGCGGCGAGACCGTCAGATCCCCGCGCAGCAGGGTGCCGTCGAGGTCGGTGGCCACCAGCGGGAAGCGGGGCCGCCCGGCGGTACGGGGCCGGGGGAGCAGCGCGCCCGGAGCGGGCAGGGCCGCCGGGGATACGGAGGCGGAGACGGACGTGGATACGGACGTGGATACGGAAGAAGCGGCAGCGGTAGTGGCGTCGGCGGTGTGCACGGTGGCCGGTGGTCCCTTTCGTCACGCTCATCGTGCTCATTCCGCGTCGATCAGCGCGACACATGGAGCCCCTGAACCATGTCGGCATGTGAACTCATGCCGACCTTGCGGAACAGAGAATGGCGGCTCCGCCGGGGACGATCAAACCGTGCAGATCACGGCCACCTGCCTCGGCAGCCGGTACGGCAGCGAGCCGTACCACGCGCACGACAGCGTGAAGCCGAAGGAGAGACAGATGACCCCGCCGACCGCGTCCATCCAGAAGTGGTTGGCGGTGGCGACGATCACCAGCAGCGTGGCCGAGGGGTAGAGCAGCCCCAGCGCCTTCACCCACACCGGACGGGCGAGCGTCGCGATGGTCAGACCGCACCACAGCGACCAGCCGATGTGCATCGAGGGCATCGCCGCGTACTGGTTCGACATATCGGCGAGGTTTCCCGAGGCCATCGAGCCCCAGGTGTTGTGCACCACCACGGTGTCGATGAAGCGGCCGCCGCTCATCAGCCGGGGCGGGGCCAGCGGAAAGAAGTAGTAGCCGAGCAGGGCCACACCGGTGGTCGCGAAGAGCGCCAGCCGGGTGGCGGCGTAACGGCCCGGATGCCAGTGGTAGAGCCACACCAGCACGCTGAGCGTCACGATGAAGTGGAGCGTGGCGTAGTAGTAGTTCATGCCCACGATCAGCCAGCTGACCGAGTCGATCGCATGGTTGACGCCCCGCTCGAAGGCCATTCCGAGGCGGTGCTCCCACTCCCAGATAGAGCTCGCGTTGCGCAGCGCCTCCGGCCGTTGCTCCGGGACGGCGTTGCGGATCAGCGAATATGTCCAGTAACTGACGGCGATGAGGACGATCTCGAACCAGAGCCGGGGCCTTCTGGGGGTACGCAACCGGTCCATCAGGGTGAGGCCCGGCGCCCGCTCCGCGTCGGTGTCCGCGATGGGTGCCGGGGTGGCTGTTCGGCCTGCCGTGGTCCTGATCGTCGCTCCACCCATAGGGCAACAGTCTGCCAGACGACGTCCACCCGCAGATCATCCGTGGCATCGGGTCTTCGTTGCTTATGTCCTGGTCCGGGGGGTCCTCCAAGGGGCGTATGCCCCCATACGTCCACCAGGCCGAGCCACTGGACGGAG
>NZ_JAAAYH010000462.1:0-6811 GCF_018035285.1 Streptomyces sp. MK37H
CGAGCGCACCCGCGTCCTCGCCCCCGCCGACGACGCCTGGCACTTCGGCTACGCCCGCACCCTCAGCAAGGTCCCGGTCCCCGAGTGGGACGGCGCCGACCGCACCTATCCGCTGCGCGGCGCCTACCCCGCCGACTACTTCTACGAGGTGCCCGAGGGCGCCCGCCGCTGGATCGCCTCGCTCGACGCCGACGGCGGCGGCCTCGTGCAGACCTCGACCGATCTGCTGCGCGGCCGCAAGCTCTTCGTCTGGGGCGCGGGCCCCGGCGGACGCCGCTGGCAGCAGTGGCTGACCGAGCCCGGCACCGGCGGCTACGCCGAGATCCAGGCCGGGCTCGCCCGCACCCAGCTCGAGCACATCCCGCTGGAGGCGGGCGAGGAGTTCGCCTGGCTGGAGGCGTACGGCCCGCTGACCGCCGACCCGGCGGCCGTCCACGGCGCGGACTGGGCCGCCGCCCGCCGCGAGACCGAGACCCGGCTGGAGGCGGCGCTTCCGCGCGCCGCCGTCGACGCGGCCTACGCCGCCTGGCGCCCGTACGCCGACGCGGAACCGGCGGAGCGCCTCGCGACCGGCTCGGGCTGGGGCGCGCTGGAGATCGAGCGCGGTGGATTTCAGCTGTCGGGGACGCCGTTCGACCCCGACACGCTGGGGGAGGAGCAGGAGCCGTGGCGCCGGTTGCTGCGCACCGGCGCCCTGCCCGACTGGGAACCGGGGCCCTCCCAGGCCGACCCCGGCGCCTCCGTGGTCGCGCCCGCCTGGCGCGACCTCCTCGAAGCGGCACCCTCGACCGGCGCCGCCGAGTACCACCTGGGCGTCGCCCAGTGGCACGCGGGCGACCGCGCCCAGGCCGAGCGCAGCTGGGAGCGGTCGCTGCGGTGCGCGGAGACGCCCTGGACGCTGCGCTGTCTGGCCGTCGCCGACACCGCATCCGGCCATCCGGCGCGCGCGGCGGAACGGCTACTGCGCGCCGTACGGCTCCTCCTCGCCTCGGCCGCCGCCCCGGAGCCCGAGGCGCCCCCGGTGCTCGAGACGGCGGGAAGGGGGCAGGGCGTGGCGCAGAGGGAGGCGGGGGCCGTTTCAGTGGCCGCGCCGCCCGTCGCCGCCGACCCGCTCGCCCTGGAGACGGCCGAGGCGGCGCTCGGCCGGGAGGCGATCCTCGCGCTGCTCGCGGCCGACCGCGCCGACGACGCACGGGCGGTCCTCGACGCGCTGCGCCCCGCCATCCGCGCACGCGGCCGCTTCCGGCTGCTGCGCGCCCAGGTCCTGCTGGCCCAGGGCGACGCCCTGGCCGCCCGCGCCGTCTTCGACGAGGGCTTCGAGGTCTGCGATCTGCGCGAGGGCGACGAGGCGTTGAGCGACACCTGGTACGCGATCGTGGAACGGCTGGCGACCGGCACCGAGGACCCACTCAGCGAGGAGGCCCGGGCCCGGACCCGCGCCGAGCACCCCCTCCCCGCCCACTACGAATTCCGCATGCGCCCCGCCTAGCGGGCCTACGGCCCGCAGGTGGCATACCGGGGTGCGCCCACCTGGCGAGCGGGCCGACCGGGCCGCGTCCGCATGCGTCCCGCGCCCTGCGAGGGGCCGGGCCGTGCGGCGGCCTGGCCGGTGTGTGCCGGTGTGGTGAGTGCTTGGCCGGGTTGCGCCCGCGCCCAGCGAGTGGTGTGGGTCAAAGTGGGGCGCCTGCTGGGCTTGGTCTGCGGGTGGTCTTGGCTGGAGGTCGGTTTGACCGGGCTGCGCTCGCAGGCGGTCTCGCGGAGGCGGCCCGACCCAGGCCGCGTCCGCATGCGTCCCGCGCCCAGCGAGGGGCCGGGCCGTGCGGCGGCCTGGCCGGTGTGTGCCGGTGTGGTGGGTGCTTGGCTGGGTTGCGCCCGCGCCCAGCGAGTGGTCTGGGTCCAAGTGGGGCGCCTGCTGGGCTTGGTCCGGGGGTGGCCTTGGCTGGAGGCCGGTTTGACCGGGCTGTGCTCGCAGGCGGCCTCGCGGAGGCGGCCCGACCCAGGCCGCGTCCGCATGCGTCCCGCGCCCTGCGGCCCGCATCGCGTCCCGCCTGGCGTGCGCCCGCGTAGCGGCCCGGGTCGCGCCCGTCGGCGGCCCGTGCCCTGCACGGTGCGTCGCCCTGACCGGTGTGCGCCCGCAGCGTGGGCCCTCGCGGGCCAGGGGGTATAGGGCTGGTCTGCACCCGCATAGCGGTGCCCCATGGCGGGCACCCGGGCACGCACGTCGGCATGGCGCATCGGCGGAAAGGAGCCGCGTACCGTGAGGACACCGCATGATCCTGGGGCGGATCCGGAGGATGAGGGGATTCCCGATCTGCAGGACGGGACGCCCGAGCAGCAGTGGGCCGAGGATCCTGAGCAGTTGCCCGTGGCCGGGGACGAGCCGACGATCGCCGTGTACCGGGACACCACGAGCGCGGAGACGCGTGAGCGGGAGTCGCTCGACGAGCGGTTGACCGATGAGGAGCCGGAGGCGGGGGAGCCGATCGGCAGCGTGGCGGAACCGGCCGGGCTGCTGTACGACGAGCCGGACCCCGACCTCCCGCGTGAGCAGGACGTCTACTCCCAGGAGGGCTCGACCAGCGGGCTGTCCGCCGAGGAGGAGGCGGTCCGGATCAAGAGCGATGAGCTCCGGGATGTGGACGATCTCTACGAGGAGGTCGACGACGAGGAGGCCATCGTGGATCCGGGACCGCCCTCCTGACGGGTCTGCCGGACGGTGTGTTCACGGGCGGGTCACGCCGGGTTCCGGTCGACGTACTCGAAGATCGAGCCGTCGGGGTGGCGGGCCACCAGGGTGCGGCCCACGGGGGCGGGCAGCGGACCGGCGACGATCTGCCCGCCGACCGCCGTGAGATCGGCGATCGCCTCGTCCACGTCCTTCACCGCGATCGTCGCCGTGATCTTGCGGAGAATCGACATCTCCGACTCCGGTCCGCTCATCAGGAAGAAGCAGCCGACCGCCGCGACCGCGACGGGGCCGCGCTGGAAGCGCACCGCCTCGGCTCCCGTCAGCTTCTCGTAGACGGCGATCGCCGAGTCCAGGTCGTCGACGCACACGCGGAGTGAAGTCCCCAGAATATCCATGCGGGCGAGCCTAGTTGAACTGCTCAGACGCGGCAGAGGATCTCACCGTGCAGGACGGCGAACCAACCGTCCGGGGCCTCGCCCCACGTCCGCCACGCCTCCGCGATCGACCGCAGCTCCTCCTCCGTGGCATGGCCGCCGTCCACCGCGAGCCGGGCGTAGGCGGAGGCGACCGTGCGGTCCGCCCACAGGCCGCTCCACCACGCCCGCTCCTCCTCGGTGGCGTAGCACCACGCCGTGGCGGTCGAGGTGATGTCGGTGAACCCCGCCTCCAGGGCCCAGGAGCGCAGCCTGCGACCGGCGTCCGGCTCACCGCCGTTGGCGCGTGCGACCCGGCGGTAGAGGTCCAGCCAGCCGTCCAGCCCGGGGACGGACGGGTACCAGGTCATGGTGGCGTAGTCGGAGTCGCGCACCGCCACGATGCCGCCAGGCGCGCACACCCGTCGCATCTCGCGCAGCGCCCCCACCGGGTCGCCGACGTGCTGGAGCACCTGATGGGCGTGGACCACGCAGAAGGAGTCGTCGGGGTGGTCCAGCGCGTGGACGTCGGCGACCGCGAAGGAGACATTGGCCAACCCGCGCTCCTCGGCCACCGCACGGGCCCGCTCCAGGATGGCGCCCTCCGCGTCGACGCCCGTGACCCGCCCCTGGGGGACCAGCCCAGCCAGGTCCGCGGTGATGGTGCCGGGGCCGCAGCCGATGTCCAGGATCCGCATATGGGGCCGCAGATGGCCGGTGAGATACGCGGCGGAGTTGGCCGCGGTGCGCCAGGTGTGCGAGCGCAGCACCGACTCATGGTGGCCGTGGGTGTAGACGGCGGTGTCCTTCGGCATGGCGGAACTCCCCCTTCGGGACCGGTGAACGGGTGGCTCCACCGTAGAAGGCATCTCGCATCACGAGAAGAACCGTCTCGACATGCGAACGGACTTGACGGCGAAGGGGCGGTGGGGACACGAACCCCACCGCCCCTTCGGCGGAATGTGCTGCGGGAATGGTCATGCGGGAGGTCAGGGCGGTCCCGTCACCTGGACGGCCCCGTCACATGGGCGGTCCCATCACATGGGCAGCCCCGTCACATCGCCCCGGCTGATCACGCCCAGCGCGCGCCCCGCCTCGACCACCGGGAGCCGGCCCACCGCATGCCGCCGCATCAGCGCGGCAGCCTCGGCCACCTCCTCGTCCGGCCCGATCGTCACCGGGTCCGGGGTGCATACGGCATTGCAGGTGACGGCGAGCGGGTCGACGCCCTCGGCGACCGCGCGGAGGGTGATGTCGCGGTCGGTGAGGACGCCGAGCACCTCGCCGTCACTGGCGACCAGCACATCGCCGATGTCCTGTGCGCGCATCAGCTGCGCGGCCTCCACCAGCGAGGCGTCGGGGCGCACCCAGATCGCGGGCCGCGTCATGACCTCCCGCACGGGGCGTGTCGGGTCGCGAGGTGGGTCGTGGGGCATCTGTCCACCTCCCCCTTCGTGGGTGATGTGTTGCCCGCAGTACCCAGCCGGGGCGGGGAATATGCGCGACGGACGCACGCCGTCCGCGATCCCTGAGCGATCCCCTACGTGTTCGGGTGCAGCCCCAGCGCCGAGACCACCTCCTGCACCGTGTGGAACGTCCGGTCCGTGGGCAGTTCCTCGGCCATAGCGATCAGCCCGTCCGGTGCGTGCCGGTCCTCCAGGACGTCCAGCAGCTTCTCACGGTCCGCCGGGAACGACGTACGTCCCAGCCGACGGGCGAACTCGAACCGCACCGCCTCGGCCTCGCCGGTCGTCCCCCGCGCCGGGATCGGCCCCAGGGCGACGTCCGGGTCGTCGTCGGCGCCCGGCTCGGGGTCGTGCCACTCCTCGGCACGGGTCGGGTGCCCGGAGCGGATCAGCCCCTGGAGCTCGTGCTTCATCTCGTCGTCCTTGTGGACGCTCAGCCGGTCGCTGCCTCGCTGCATGTCGGTCCCCTTCCTCAGCGGGTCCGTATGTCTCCCGGGTCGGTCAGCCCCCGGGATATGTCAATCGGCTCCGGGACGGTCGAATCCGCTCCCGGATGTTCAATCCGCGCCGCCCTCGTAAGGCCAGCGCAGCAGGGCGCCGAGGCCGCCCACCGGGATGTCGTCGCCGTTCGGCTCCGCCTCGGCCGGTGCCACCGTCAGCGCTTCGGCGCCGGTGGCCACGACCGAGCGGATCAGCGCGTCGTCGGCGCGGGCCGGGGCCGGCCGGGTGTCGCCCAGGTACTGGACATCGGTACGGCGCAATGCCAGCTGGTCGGGTTCGGTACCCACCCATACCTCGCGGTACAGATCGGGCCCGTCCGGGCGTATCAGCAACGAGCCTATGCGGTGCTCACGCGCCGCGTCGACCAGCGCCGGAACCCCCTCGGCGGCTTCCACGCGCCCGCCGGAGGGCATCCGGCCGGCCCGGAACCGCTCCAGCGCCTCCTCGCCGCGCTCTTGGGCGTACCGGGCGCGTGCGTCATCCACCTCCTGGTCCAGCAGCCGGGCGGCGTTGCTGCCCGGCGGGGCGGAACCGGGGGCGCGGCCCCCGCGCGAGGTCTCCACCGCCGCCGAGCGCAGCTCCTTGGGCAGCTGCTCGTGGACCGCGCGCCGCTCGCGCGGATCCCCGGCCAGCACCACCAGATCCGCGCCGGTCTCCTGTCGACAGGCGTCCAGCTCATCGGCGATCAGGGCCGCGTTCCGCTCCCAGGTGTTCTCCGTCTTGAGCTGGAAGTGGCGCTCCGACCAGTCGGCGGTGGCGGTCCGGTGCACCGGCCACTGCCGACCCTCCACCGAGCCGACCCGGTCGCCGCCGTGTGCGTCGCGCAGCTCGATGTCCGCGCCGGTGCGGTCGATGTACGCCACCAGGCAGGACGGGTCCTCGCCGGTCAGCTCCAGCAGCGGTCCCACATGCGGAAGCGCCGACCAGCACGGGGGCTCGCTCATCGGCGGCGGGGTCAGCAGCGGGGTGTCGAGGACCACCTCACCGGCCGAGGCGAAGACGGCCCATCCGGCCGGTCCCGCACCAGGCGGCAGAGCGGCCAGCCTCTCGTACACCGCACGGCAGGTGGCCTGGTCGGCGCCCTGCCCTTCCAGCCGGCGGGTCGCCTCGCGGGCGGCGCGCTCCTGCTCGTCGGCCGCGGACTCGTCGGGGTGCGAGGTGTCGAAGTAGACGCTGGCCCAGGGGCCCGGGCGGTCGTAGAGCGGTTGGAGATGTCCGAGTCGCATGTACTCCCTCCAGATTTCGCGTCCCCCACGCGTACCCATGACGACGGCATCGACACGAGGTCGTCGGGACGATTGGGGCCGAGGTTCGAAGCCGAGGTTTGGGGCTCGTGGGGGAGGGGACCCGTCGATCGGCCGAGCGGCCCGTAGGGAGTGAGGAGCGGCGCCGGACGCGGGATATCAGGGGCCGGGTCCGGCGCCGTGCCCTGTCGAGATGCCCTGCGGAAGTGCCCGCGTACCCGTGGTCCGCTCGCGTTGACGAGGACTGTTGGGGACTGTTAACGAGGGTGGGGCACGGGTACCCGGCGGCGCATGACTGATAAATCGGACTATCCGAAGGCGGGCATACCCTCGGCCGGCGACCTGGCGGAGCCGGTCGCACGAGCCGTCCGCGAAGAGGTCCGCCGGGAGCTGCGCGAGCAGTCCGGGCGGCGCGCGGTCCGCCTGTATGGTGGCGCGGCGGCGGCCGCCCTCTACGCGGGGGGTGCGCTGACGGCGTGCCTGGTGCTGCTGTTCGCG
>NZ_JAAAYH010000463.1:0-6799 GCF_018035285.1 Streptomyces sp. MK37H
AGGAGCCGGGCGTAGGCGGCGCGCTTCGGCGGTCGCGGCTCGGTCTTGCCGGATTCCCAAGTGCCCACCGCTTCCCGGCGGATGTCCAGCGCCCTGGCGACCTCGGCCTGGCTCAGGCCCGCGGCCTCACGCAGCCTCTTGCGCTCGGCGGGTGTCGGCAGATCGTCCTGGGCGACCTGCTCCAGCAGCGCGTCGACAGCGCTGAACAACTCGTCCTCAGCGGGCACAGGGCTCACCTCCGGGCCGACCCTATCCCAATCGCTCTGCGCAGCGCACGCTTCATCGCACGCTCAATCACTCCTATCGCAAACGGGTCGACCGAAAGGGACGGCCGACCCGGCGATCGGCGATGACGACGAACTCGTCGGTGAAGACGAATCGATTAATCGTCAACACACTTGGGGTACTTCGAGCCCCGATTGCAGTCGTGATAGTCGTACTTACTGACGCGGAACTTCTTCTCCTCGCCCCCCTTGGTCGGCTTGACGACCAAGTAGAACTTCTTCCCGTCCTTGACCTTGTCGGACACCTGCCCGTCAGGGCCCC
The DNA here is from genome assembly GCF_018035285.1 of Streptomyces sp. MK37H. Classification (NCBI taxonomy): domain Bacteria; kingdom Bacillati; phylum Actinomycetota; class Actinomycetes; order Kitasatosporales; family Streptomycetaceae; genus Streptomyces; species Streptomyces sp. MK37H. The sequence continues at coordinate 547 of NZ_JAAAYH010000463.1, forward strand.
GGTCGAAATCCTGCGCGCAGCCGGCGAGCGAGGCAAAAGCGGTCATTACCAAAAGGGCGGCGGCAAGGCGACGCATATGGTGCTCCGATCAACTTGGGGACCGGCACAGTCTAAGAGAGAAGCGTCATCGGCAGCACCGCCGGGGACGCCCACATCCAGCAACGACAGCCCACCCGGCGAAAGCGCCGAAGAAGGACCAGAAAACACCCCCATCCCCTCCACCGGAACACCACAACATTCGATATCCCTTCCACTGGTGGCTCGGTGGCCGTCAGGATCTTTTCGGCTTGCGTTTCTAGCGCGAGGCCCCCGTTACAGGTTGGTGACAGTGGGGACAGAGCCGTAACGGTGCACGGGGACAACTCAAGGGCCGGGTGACGGGTCGTAATGACCGGGAAATCCACCCACGGCACTTCGACCGACAGCACCGACATCACACGAACGGGGACCCACCCATGACGCACATCAAGCGCGCCCTGGCCGTCGCGGCAGTGACCGGCGCCGGCGCGGCCGCCCTCATGGTGGCCGCGCCCGCGGCCTCCGCGGCGCCCTCGCACGCGGCGTACAACGGCGCCTGCGGCTCCGGCTACACGGTCGTCAACTCCACCGAGGTCGGGGACAAGGGCACGGCGTATCTCACCTACAGCTCCGCCACGGGCAAGAACTGCCTGGTCGCGATCCGGAACATCGCCGGTGAGCCGGTTCCGATGACCATCTACCTGTCGCGGAGCGACACGGAGATCCACGACATCTACGACAGCGGCAACTACCGCTCCTACGCCGGGCCCATCTACACGAACGCACGGGGCACCTGCGTGGACTGGTGGGGCTGGATCGACGGTGTGCGCTTCGAGAAGGCCAACACCAACTGCGGCTGACATCCGGCCCACTCGGTGCCCCGCACGCCGTGGCGTGCGGGGCACCACCGCTGAACGGGGCCTGACAGGACCCCGGCGATACGAGCTACGCGGTCACCTTGGCGAGGAACGCGGCGACGTTCGCCACGGTCCGCTCGATCTTCTGCTCCAGAGTGAGCGACTCCTGCGGGCGTGATCCGGCGCCCGCGTCCTTCTTGCCCCGCACATACAGCGAGCAGGCGAGGTCGCTGCATATGTAGGCGCCCACCGAGTTGCCCTGCTGCCTGGCCCTCCCCGCCTTCGGCGCCACCATCAGGGACACGCCACCCGTGTGGGCGGTCAGGCACATCGAGCACATGCTGCGCCGCGCCTGCCAGGAGGCGGGGCCCGGGGAGCGCAGCGCGAGGGCGGTCGGGCGGCCGTCCAGCACGGTGACCAGATAGGCACGGTCGGGGGCCTGCGGATCTCGCCAGCCGAGGTAGTCCAGGTCGCCCCAGGGCCGGTCGGCCAGGTCGCGCGGGACGGACAGGCGCTTCGCCTCGCCCTTGGTGCAGTTCACGAACGCGGCACGGATCTCTTGCTCAGTCATCGGCTTCATAAACTGCACGCTAATTTGCCTATAGACTTTAGGCAAACGCTTAATCGGTTCTGGTCGAGGAGAGGACGGGTATGGCACGGGTAGGACTGACCACGGAACGCCTGACCCGGGCGGGGGCGGAGCTCGCCGATGAGGTCGGCTTCGACCAGGTGACCGTCTCGGCGCTGGCCAGACGGTTCGACGTCAAGGTCGCGAGTCTCTACTCGCACCTGAAGAACTCCCAGGACCTCAAGACCAGGATCGCCCTGCTCGCCCTGGAGGAGCTCGCCGACCGGGCCGCCGACGCCCTGGCGGGACGGGCCGGGAAGGACGCCCTGACCGCCTTCGCCAACGTCTACCGCGACTACGCCCGCGAGCACCCCGGCCGCTACACCGCGGCCCGGCTCAGGCTCGACCCGGAGGCGGCGGCCGCCAGCGCCGGGGTCAGGCACTCACAGATGACCCGGGCGATCCTGCGCGGCTACGACCTGGACGAACCGGAACAGACGCATGCGGTCCGGCTGCTGGGCAGCGTCTTCCACGGCTACGTCAGCCTCGAGATGGCGGGCGGGTTCAGCCACAGCGCCCCGGACAGCCAGGAGAGCTGGTCGCGGACCCTGGACGCCCTCGACGCCCTGCTGCGGAACTGGCCCGCGCCCTGACGAGGCGCGTACCGCTCATCGCGGGTCCGCGCGATCCATACATACATCCCTGATCAACAGGCTGGAACGATGCACACCACCGAGCACGACTGGATCACCACGCCCATCACCGCCGACATCCTGCGGGGCGCCCTCGACCTGGAGCGCACCGCGCACGGGCTGCTGCCGCACCGGCTGCCCGCCTGGGCCCGCGCCCAGTGCGCCGATGGGCAGCTCACCATGGCGGAGGCCCAGCCGTCCGGCGTACGGCTGGTCTTCCGGACCCGGGCCGGCGCCGTCGAGCTGGACACGCTGCCCACCAAGCGGGTCTACGCGGGCGCCCCGCCCCGCCCGGATGGCGTCTACGACCTGCTGATCGATGGCCGTCTGACCGCCCAGTCCACGGTGACCGGCGGCAACACCCTGGCCATCGACCTGGCCACCGGCACCGCCGAGAGCCACCCCGGCCCGGCCGGCACCCTCCGCTTCGCCGACCTGCCCGACGGCGTCAAGGACGTCGAGATCTGGCTGCCGCACAACGAGACCACCGAGCTCGTCACCCTGCGCACCGACGCCCCCGTCGAGCCCGTACCGGACCGGGGCCGCAGGGTGTGGCTGCACCACGGCAGTTCGATCAGCCACGGCTCCGACGCCGCGAGCCCCACCGCCATCTGGCCCGCGCTCGCCGCCTCCCTCGGCGGCGTGGAACTGATCAATCTGGGCCTGGGCGGCAGCGCCCTGCTCGACCCGTTCACCGCACGGACGATGCGCGACACCCCCGCCGACCTGATCAGCATCAAGATCGGCATCAATCTGGTCAACGCCGACCTGATGCGGCTGCGCGCCTTCGGCCCGGCGGTGCACGGCTTCCTCGACACCATCCGCGAGGGGCATCCCACCACACCGCTGCTGGTCGTCTCCCCCATCCTGTGCCCCATCCACGAGGACACGCCCGGCCCCGCGTCCTTCGACTTCCAAGCGCTCAGCACCGGAAAGCTGCGGTTCCTGGCCACCGGCGATCCCGCCGAGCGCGCCGCCGGGAAGCTGACGCTGGGCGTCATCCGGAATGAGCTGTCCCGGATCGTCAAGCAGCGGGCGGCCGACGACCCCCACCTCCACTACCTCGACGGCCGCGACCTCTACGGCGAGGCCGACGCCACCGAGCTGCCGCTGCCCGACGAGCTCCACCCGGACGCGGCCACCCACCGCCGTATCGGGGAACGCTTCGCCACGCTGGCCTTCGCCACCGATGGCCCGTTCGCGGACCCCAGCGCCTGACGCCGGGCTCCGTCCGGTACAACGGGAAGGAACGAGAAGGAGCACCGGCACCCGTGCGAGGGAGGGCCGCGATGACACCCGATGTGTGGGTGCGGGTCAACAGCGCGACGTTCGGCGGCCGCATGGTGCGCGCCGACACCATCGAGCAGGTCAGATGGGACAGGAAGACACCTCAGCACCTGATCCTGACCCTCCACAGCGGGGAAGAGGTCCGCCAGGACGTACGGGCCGGCGCTCCGGTCGACGACATGGACGACACCGAGGGCCCCGACCTCGCCGAGCAGCTGGTGAGCGCGATCGCGCGGGCCTCGGATCGGCCCGGTGGCCACATGCTGGAGCTGAGGCCCGATGAGAGCACCGGAGGCGTGGGGTGGCTCCGGACGCCGCTGGTGGACAAGCCCTGGGCGGGGTGAGCCGGGGTCTCCCCGGGCGGCCCGCCCCCTGCGTCACCGCGGAGCCAGGCCCTACCCTGGTGGCCGTGCACATCTGCTTCGTCTGCAGCGGGAACATCTGCCGGTCGCCGTCCGCCGCGCTGGTCTTCGCCGAGCATCTGCGCCGGGCGGGACTCGACGGCGCGGTACGGGTCAGCAGCGCCGGTATCGGCCCCTGGCACGCCGGTGAGCCCATCGACGAACGGGCCGGTGAGCTGCTGGCACGGCACGGCTACCCGGTCGAGCATGTCGCGGCTCAGATCGGTGCCGAGCACGCGGATGCCGAGCTGTTCCTGGCGATGGACCGCGGCCACGAGAAGGCGCTGCGCCGGCTGATCGACGATCCGTCCCGGGTCAGGATGTTGCGGTCCTTCGACCCGGACGCCACCGGTGATCTCGACGTACCCGACCCGTACTACGGCGGCCCGGAGGGGTTCGACGAGGTGCTGGCCATGATCGAAGCCTCGGTGCCCGGGCTGCTGGCCCGGGTGCGCGAGCGCCTCGGTTCATGAGCGCCCGTGCCGAGGCCGGGACGGGCGAGGACCCCGGCACCGCGGCGGCCCGCCTCACCGGCCGTCCGGCGACCCGCCGACGGCCGCTGTCCGCCGTACTCACCGAGGTCACCCTCGACGGCGGGCAGACGGTGATGGTCAAACGGGGTGACGATCCGGGCGCGGTGGAGGCCGAGGCGGCGGGGCTGCGCTGGCTGGCCGACGCCGGTACGGTCCGCGTCCCGGCGGTGCACGGCCACGACCGGCACTGGCTGGTCACCGATCAGGTGCCCGCCGGCCGGCCGAGCGCCCGGGCGGCGGCCCGGTTCGGCCGCGACCTGGCCACCCTGCACGCCGTCGGCGCGCCCGCGTTCGGCGCCCCGCCGCCCGACGGCCCCACGGACGCGTACATCGGCATGGCCCCGATGCGCAATGTCACGGGCACCGACTGGCCGCGCTGGTACGCCGAACACCGGGTGCTGCCCTATCTGCGGCGCGCCGTCGACGACGGCACGGTGCGCCACGGCGAGGCCGAGGTGATCGAGCGTGCGTGTGAGCGGCTGCCCGAGCTGGCCGGACCCGCCGAGCCACCCGCGCGGTTGCACGGCGATCTGTGGAACGGCAACGTCCTGTGGGGCGCCGATGGCCAGGTGTGGCTGATCGACCCGGCCGCGCACGGGGGCCACCGGGAGACCGATCTGGCGATGCTCCACCTGTTCGGCTGCCCGCATCTCGACCAGGTGCTGGACGGGTATCAGGAAGTGGCGCCGCTCGCCGAGGGCTGGGCCGACCGCGTCGGACTGCACCAGCTCTTCCCGCTGCTGGTGCACACCGTGCTGTTCGGCCGCGGCTACGCCGGGCAGGCGGTCACGGTGGCCCGGGCCGCCCTGGCGCGGTGACCTGCCGCAATTCCTCGTACAGCCCTTCCAGGGCGGTGTGGTCGTCGTCCGTGCCGGTGTGCGGGGCGGCGAACCAGCGCGCGTACTCGGCGATCTCGGAGAGGCGCCAGTCGAGCGCGAACAGCTCGACCATCGCCGGGTCGGGGCGCAGACGGTCGCCCGCACCGGCCGCGAGCAGATCGGCGTAGTCCCGCTCGCGTGGCGCGAGGGCCAGCGACTCCCAGTCGACGAGCTTCAGCCCGCACGCGCCCACGACCTGGTTGTCGTTGTGCGGCTCGCCGTGGGTGGTCACCCACTGGTCCCGGCGGGAGTGGGCGAGGTCCGCAAGTTCGAGACAGCGGTCCGTCCAGCGGGTGATCGCGGCATCGTGTGCGGCGATCGCGGCCCGCGCCTCCTCCGCCAGCGGGCCGGATGTCCAGGGGCGCGCGGTCCTGGCCCGTAGCTCGCCCGCGAACTCGGGGCCGACCTGGGGAGTCCAGTGCCGCAGACCGGGTGGCGGTGTGACGCGATGCAGCGTGGCCAGCGCGGCTTCGACTGCGCGGACGTGCCGGGGCCGGCTCGCCTCCTCCTCGGTGGGGCTCCGTCCGTCCAGCCATGGCGTCACGCTGAGCGCGCCCGCCTCGACGCCGACGGTGAACCGGCCGGACGACCGGGCGGGCAACGGCGCGCACACCACGTCCACACCGGCCGCGGCCAGTGCCGCCGCCCCAGCGTAAGCGGCCTCCAGCGTCGCCTCGGTGTGCCGCGGCTCCAGCTGGTCCAGCTGGTCCAGCGTCACGAACAGGATCTTGCCGCCACCGGCCACCCGCCAGTGGGGTGCGCCGAAACCCCAGGGCAGATACGCGACCTCGACGACTTCCGGCAGCCAATGCGCGGCGACGGCCTGAGTGATCGCATCATCGCTGATGAAGGAGGGACGGGAGAGCACAGGGCCCGATCCTAGGGAGCGGGTGGCCCACCGTCACCGGAACTTCCGGCGACCCCGTGCCGCCACCCCGCGAACGGAAACCGATGCGCCTGGTGGCCCGTCTAGAGGGGCGGGATCACACGGATGGGAAGTCATGGTGGAGCAGGTGGGC
>NZ_JAAAYH010000464.1:0-6785 GCF_018035285.1 Streptomyces sp. MK37H
CGCCGCCACACCCGACATCCGCACCGTGGCCTGGGCGACCATGATCGGAACGGCCATCGAGTGGTACGACTTCTTCACCTACGGCATCGCCGCGGCCCTGGTCTTCAACACGCTCTTCTTCCCCGACGGCACCTCGCCGGTGGTGGGAACGCTCCTCGCGTTCAGCACCTATGCCGTGGGGTTCGCCGCCCGGCCCATCGGCGGCGTGGTCTTCGCTCATTACGGGGACAAGATCGGCCGCAAGTCCATGCTGGTGCTCTCGCTGCTGCTGATGGGCGGCAGCACCTTCTGCATCGGGCTGCTTCCTGGCTTCCCCACCTGGGGCGTGGCCGCGCCCCTGCTCCTGGTGGCCCTGCGGGTCGTCCAGGGCTTCGGAGTGGGCGGCGAATGGGGTGCGGCGGCCCTGATGGCGGTCGAGCACGCACCGCCCAACCGCCGTGGTTTCTACGGCAGCTGGCCGCAGATGGGGGTTCCCGCCGGAATGCTCATCGCCAACCTGGCCTTCTTCGCCCTCTCGGGCGCCACGAGCGACCACGACTTCCGAGCGTGGGGCTGGCGCGTTCCCTTCCTCGCCTCCGCGGTGCTCATCGCGCTCGGGCTCGTCGTCCGGCTCCGGGTGAACGAATCCCCGGTGTTCCGCGCGATGGAGCGGGCGGGCCGGATCGAGCGACGCCCGGTGATCGCCGTGCTCCGCACCCAGCCCAAGAACGTCCTGCGCGCCGCGGGCATCAGGTTCGCCGAGAACAGCACCTTCTACATCCACACCACCTTCGTGCTCACCTACGGCACGACGGTGCTCACCCTGAAACGCGACGACCTGCTCATCGGGGTGATCATCACGGCCGTCCTGGGCCTGATCAGCCTGCCCCTGTGGGGGCGGCTGTCCGACCGGGTCGGACGCCGGCCCGTGGTGCTCTTCGGTTCCGCCCTGCTTGCCGCCCTGTCCTGGCCCTTCTTCTGGGCGCTCGACAGCGGGTCGCTGCCGGTCATCTATCTCGTCACGATCCTGTGCATCAACGTCGGCAACCACGCGGTGTACGCGCCGCAGTCCGCCTACTTCGCCGAGCTGTTCGAGCCCGAGGTCCGCTACAGCGGCGCCTCGATCGGCTCGCAGGCGGCCAGTGTCCTCGCCGGCGGCCTGTCCCCGCTGATCGCCACCGTCCTGCTGGAGGCGGGCGACGGCTACCACCTCATCGCCCTCTACATGACGGCGATGGCACTGATCACCGTGTGCACGGCACTGATCAGCCCCGACCCCTACCGCCAGTCCCTCAAGCGATCCTCCACACCGGGTGACCGCGATACCCGGCCCGCCGAATCCGCTACGGAGATGTCCCATGGCTGACCCCACCGTTCTCATCACCGGCGCCGCACAGGGAATCGGGGCCGCCACGGCCCGGGTCCTCGCCGAGCGCGGCTGGCGCGTCGTCGTGGCCGATCTCAAGGGCGAGGCCGCCCAGGAGCAGGCCGCGGCCCTCGACGCGGCGTCCCCCGTGGCCGGCGGACACCTGGCCGTCGCCGTCGATGTCACCGACGAAGCCAGTGTCGCCGCGATGTTCGACGACATCGCGACGCGGGCCGGGGGGCTCGACGCGCTGGTCAACGGCGCGGGCGTGATCTTCCGGCAGGCGGCCCAGGACTTCGACAGCCGGCAGTGGGCCCATCAGCTCGCGGTCCACCTCACCGGCGCGATGCACTGCGCGCGTGGTGCCTACTCCCTGCTGGTGCGCAGCCCCCGGGCCAGTGTGGTCAACATCGGTTCCGTCGGGTCGACCTTCGGGCTCCCCGGCCGTCTCGGCTACGCCACCGCCAAGAGCGGAGTGCTGGGCCTCACCCGGACCCTGGCGGCCGAGTGGGGCGCGGTCGGCATCCGGGTCAACACCGTGGCACCGGGATACGTGGCCACCGAGATGGTGCGCAGTGGCCTGGAGTCGGGAGCGTTGGACCGGGAGACGCTGATACGGCGCACACCGATGCGCCGACTGGCCGAGCCCGCCGAGATCGCCACCTCCATCGCCTTCCTGCTCTCTCCCGACGCCTCCTTCGTGCACGGTGCCACCCTCCGGGTCGACGGGGGCATCACGATCGACGGCACCTTCTGACCACCGACGCCCGAGGACACCCCATGAACAGCCACCCCTCCGGCCGGCTCGGCGACATGAGCGGGCGCACCGCTGTGGTCAGCGGAGCGAGCAGCGGCATCGGGCTCGCGATCCTGCGGCGCTTCCTCGAAGCGGGCGCGACCGTTCACGGACTGGCCCGGCGTGGCCGTCTGATCGAGGAACAGGCCCGGGACGCCGCGCCCGAGGCGGACCGCTTGCACCACCACAGTGTCGACGTCGGTGACCCCGAGGCGGTACGGAACTGGGCGCGGCGGGTGTCCGGTCCGGTGGACACCCTGGTGTGTGCCGCCGGAACCAACATTCCCGAGCGGCGCCTCGCCCAGCTGACGCCCCCGGTCTGGGACTCCATGCTCGCCACCAATCTGAGCGGGACGTTCTACCTGCTGCACGCCCTGCTCCCCCGGCTCCGCGAGGCCCGCGGCGATGTGGTCGTCCTGTCGAGCGTGGCCGGGGCCTGGCCCGATCACACCGGCCCGGCCTATCAGGCCGCCAAGGCCGGGCTCCTGGGCCTCGCACGGGGAGCGGGCATGGACGAGTACGGCAACGGCATACGGGTGTGCACCATCCTGCCGGGCATAGTGAACACCCCGATCCTCGACGACCGGCCCGAGCCCCCGCCGCAGGAGCTGCGCGACCTGTTCGTCCAGCCACAGGACATCGCCGAGGCGTGTCTGGCGGCCATCACCCTCCCCAAGCGGGCCTGTGTCGCCGAAATGACCGTCGTGGCCACGGCGTTGCAGTCCATGGGCAACACCCAGGCGGCCACCCCGACGCCGCCACACATGGCGCCGGGGGAACAGCCCTGGGCGGTGCGGCCCGGCACGTCCTGAAGCCGGAGCACTCCATACGGCAGGCACGCGGCTGACCTCGCTCGGCGGGGTCAGCCGCGCGCCGTATGCGGTCAAGGGCCGTACGGGGCCAAGGGCCGTATGGGGTCAGGGGTGGATGACCGCCTTGATGCAGCCGCGGTCGTCCCGGACGGCATCGAGGGCGGCACCGTACGAGTCCAGCCCGAACCGATGGGTGATCATGCCGTCGGTGCGCACCCGGCCCGTGCGCAGGACCCGTAGCGCGCGATCGAAGCTGAACGCCTGGGTGAAGGATCCGCGGATGGTCAGCTCCCGGCTGAAGATCTCGTGCGGGGAGAGTTCGACGCGCTCCCGCTCCCCGGCCATGCCGTAGAGGAAGACGGTTCCGCCGTCGCGGGTCAGCGGCAGACACTGCTCGATCACGGTGAGGGCGCCGGTCGCGTCGACGACGGTGTCGAAGCCGTCGGGTGCCAGGGTGCGCAGCGCCCCGAGGGAGGCCGAGGAGTCGTCGCGGTCCATGACCACCGTCTCGTCGGCGCCGAAGTCCCGGGCCAGTTTCAGCTTCGCCTCGGTCGGCGCCGCGACGGTCACCCGCCCCGCGCCGCTGCCGGCCAGCAGCTGTGCGAGCAGCAGCCCCGTGGTTCCGGCGCCGAAGACGAGAACATCGCTGCCGGGCTGTGGGGCGAGCACATCCATGCCGTGCACGGCACACGCGACGGGCTCGGCGAACGCCACCACGTCCAGGGAGATGTCATCGGCCGGGTGGCAGTGGGACGCGGGCACCACGATCATTTCGGCGAAGCCGCCCGGCCGGGTGACACCGTGGTCCCGCAGCCGGGTGCAGAAGGCCGGTCTGGCGCGGCGGCAGTTGGCGCACGAACCGCAGGAGACACGGTTGTTGAGGGCGACGCGCTGTCCGACGGCGAGCGTCGTCACCTCCTCCCCCAGCGACTCCACCTCGCCCACCACCTCGTGGCCGGGGGTGAGCGGATAGCGGGGGGAGAACTCGCCGCGGTGGAGATGGGCATCCGTGCCGCAGACTCCCGCGGAAAGCACGCGCAGTCGTACCTCACCCGGGCCCGGCTCCGGATCCGGCAGGTCGGTACAGCGGAACGCATAGGGTCGGTCGTAGACGATGGCTTTCACGCCGTCTCCTTCGTTCGGGCCGCTTCGGCGCGGTTTCGTTCGGGCCGTTCTGGTCGCGCTCGCGGGCCGGTCAGCCGACGCTCACCAGCACCTTCATCTGGTCCGGGCCACCCGCGGCCCGGAACGCCTCATCCGCTCGGTCCAGGGGGAAGGTGGCGGTGACGAACTCGTCGGCCGGTACGACACCGGTCCCGAGAAGCGTCATCGCGGCGCGCATGTCCTCCCCGACGTACATCAGCGAGCCCCGCACGGCGATCTCGCGGTCCTGGACCAGGTCCAGCGGGACATTCAACGGGCCCTGGGGCACCCCGACGACCATGACCGTGCCGCCCTTCTCGACGGACCGCACGGCCTGGGTGATGGTGGCGGACACCGCCACGCAGTCGAACACCACGTCCGCGCCGCCGCCGAGCCGCTCCCTGACCAGCTCCGGCAGGCCGGGGGTACCGGGCGCGAGCGCCGCGTCCACCCCGAGCCGCACCGCCCGGTCCCGCTTCGCCGCCACCGGATCGGTGACGATGACGGTCCGCGCGCCCGCCGCCCGCGCGGCCAGGGCGGTGAGCAGCCCGATCGGCCCGGCGCCGAGGACCAGCACACCACCGCCGGCGAGGTCCCCGGCCTGGCGCACCGCGTGCACCGGGGTGGCCAGCGGCTCGACGAGCACGGCCCGCACATCGGTGAGCCGGTCGGGCACCCGGTGCAGCCGGTCGGCGCGCACGGTGAAGCCGTCCGCCATCGCCCCGGCCGTCTGGCAGCCGATGACCCGCAGTTCCCCGCAGATGTTGTAGCGGCCGGAGCGGCAGTGGCGGCAGGCCCCGCACACCAGATTGGGTTCGAGCAGCACCCGGTCCCCCTCGGCCACGGAGGTGACGCCGGGGCCGGTTTCGGCGACCACGCCGACGGCCTCGTGTCCCGGGTGGTACGGCCGGGTGATGAAGGGGTGTTCACCACGGAGGGCGTGGACGTCCGAACCGCAGATGCCGGTCAGCAGGGTGCGCACCCGCGCCTCGCCGGCCGCGGGCCGTACCCGTGCCACCTCCTCCACGACGACGTCGCCGTCAGCGGTCACGGTCACCCGCCGGTCCATCATGTCCCCTTCCGCCGCCCCGTCCGATGTCCTCGACGTGCTGCTCATCGGAGTGCGAAACCCCCGTCCACCAGCAGTTCCGTGCCCACGCAGTAGGCGGCCTCGTCGCCGAGCAGCCAGCCGATGGCGGCGGCGATCTCCTCGGGTTCCGCGAACCGTCCGGCGACCGTGCCCTCCTTCCAGCGCGGGTGCATATGCCGCTTGAGGTCGTTGAGCGGCGTGGCGACATAACCGGGCGCGACGCTGTTGATCCGCACCCCGCGCGGGCCCCACTCGACGGCCAGGGAACGGGTCAGCGCGCTCACGGCGGCCTTGGAGGCGTTGTACGCGGACTGCTTCTGCGGGTGGTTGACGATATGTGTGCCGGACATCGAGGAGACCGTGACGATCCGGCCTCCCGCCCCGTCGAGCATCCGCCGGGCGGCAGCGGCGCAGCTCAGGAACGTGCCCTTCAGATTGACGCCGAGCACCCGGTCGAACTCGGCGGCGCTCATCCGCTCCGCTGGCACGTCGTCCTCGACGACCCCGGCGGCCGCTACCAGGCCGTCGATCCGGCCGCCCTCGGTGACGACCGTGCCGATCGCGGCCGCCACACTGTCCTCGTCGGTGACATCGCAGAGGATGGACCGTCCGACGGGGGACGCGGTGAGATCGAGGGCGTACACCTCGGCGCCCAGACCGGCCAGATGTGCGCAGGTGGCCCGTCCGATGCCCCCGGCGGCTCCGGTGACCGCTATCCGGGCACCCTGATACCAGGACATGATGTCTCCTTGGGTGGACTCCGGCACCGGCAGCGATAAGACGGCCTGTACGTACAGGATGTCAAGAGGACGGGCTGTTGTCTTCGCCGCCAGGCGCTACGCTTGCGCCGTGGAACCCGGACGGATTGACCGCGACGCCGCACTGCCCTTCTACGCCCAGCTCAAGGAGTTGCTGCTGCCACAGCTCGGCAGCGTCTGGAAGGTGGGTGAACGGCTGCCCGGCGAGGTGACCCTGTGCGAGCGGTACGGCGTCTCCCGGACCGTCGTGCGCCAGGCCCTCGACGAACTCGAGGGCGAGGGCCGCATCGTACGGCGCAAGGGGCAGGGCACCTTCGTGGCCGCCCGCAAGGTCGACGAGTCGCTCTTCCAGTCGATGACGGGCCTGTACGAGGATGTGGCCGCCCGCGGTGGAGCGCTGGTCAGCGCGGTGCGCCGGCTGGAGTTCGCCCCCGCGACGGCGGACGCCGCCCGTGAGCTGGAGGTCGAGGAGGGCGCACCGCTGATCCATCTGGAGCGGCTGCGCTACGTCAACGACGAGCCATGGGCACTGACCAGCACCTGGCTGCCGCACCGGGTGGCGCCCGGACTGCTCGACGAGGATCTGACGCATCAGTCGCTCTACGCCCTGCTGGAGGGCAAGTACGGCGTCGGCCTGGACCACGGCAGGCGTGAGGTGGAGGCGGTGCCCGCCGCCCCGTCGGTGGCCGAGGCGCTCGGCGTGGACGCCCACGACCCGGTGCTGCTCCTGCGCAGCACCGCCTGGGACCAGGAGGGCAGGCCGGTGGAGTACTTCACGGCCTACCACCGCGCGGACCGCAGCCGTTTCCAGGTGCATGTCCGCAGGCGGCGCCGGGCCGGA
>NZ_JAAAYH010000465.1:0-6778 GCF_018035285.1 Streptomyces sp. MK37H
CGTATCCGGAACGGGTTCCGGTTCGCTTCTCGACGGTAAGCGGAACTGGTTCCGGTTGCAAGTGGTGGCGAGAGGGGACCCGGATTGACCGGCATCGAGGGAAACGCGGCGCGGCACCGCAGGCCGCTGCGCGCCGACGCGCAACGCAACGAGGACCGGCTGCTGGAGACGGCGGCGGCCGTCTTCGCCCGTGAGGGGGCGGGGGCCTCGGTCAAGGACATCGCCCGCGAGGCCGGTGTCGGCGTCGGCACGCTCTACCGCCGGTTCCCGTCCAAGGAACTCCTGGTCGAGGCGGTCTACCGGCAGGAAGTGCGGTGCCTGTGCGAGGCGGCGCCGCACCTCGCCACCACACTGCCACCGGTGGACGCGCTGCGGACCTGGATGGAGCGCTTCATCGACTTCATGGCCGCCAAGAGCGGGATGGCCGACGCGCTGAGAGTGGTGCTGACCGACGACAGCGAGCGGTTGCAGACCCGGGCTCTGCTCGCCGAGGCGATCGACCATCTGCTGTCGTCCGGGGAGGGCCGGTCGACGGCGCGGCCGGAGGTCGACGCCCAGGACGTGCTGATGGCCCTCGGCGGGATCAGCCTCATGGCCGCCGGTGAGGACCAGCGCGACCTGGCCACCCGGCTCATCGACCTGCTCCTGCGGGGCGTCGTGAGGAGCTGACACGGTCCGCGCTATCGGGACGACAGAGGTCCTTTGAACACTCGGTGGACCCACACCGGGTGGTCAGAGGAATTCTGCCGGTGTTTTGGTTTCGAGCCGCGGCCCTCCGCCGGGCACGAGAAGCCCGTGAGCGCCGCCCGGCCCTCCCGGAACCGGCCACGGCCGGCGCAGCTGCCGGTCGCGCCCACGGCCTTCGCCGGACGGGCCGATGGGGCCGCGGTGCTCCGTTCCCCGGTGTGCTCCGCGGCGTCGGGCCCCGGCAGCGCCGTGATCGTGGCCCTGGGGCTGCGTCGATCGGCCGTTCCGCAGGGCCTGGCGGAACGGGTGAATCCGTACCGGTCGTTGAGCGCCGACCGCAGGATGCTCGTCGTCCTCGACGATGCCCATGACGCCGGCCAGGTCCGCAGCCTGATCCCGGGAAGCGGCGGCAGCCGGCTGATCATCACCAGCCGCGACCACCTCGCGGATCTGGAGGGGACGTACACCTTCACGGTGGGGCCGCTCCCCGAGGACGCGTCACTGGAGTTGCTGGGCGGCGTCGTCGGTCATCAGCGCGTGCGGGAGGAGCCGTTCGCGGCCCGGCGCACAGCCTCCGTCCGCGCCGGGCTGCCACTGGCGCTCCGTATAGCCGGCGCGCGCTGTCCGGCCCGGGAGCAGTGGTCGCTCGACGGCATGGCCGAACGGCTCACCTCATCCGGCCGATTACTCGACGAGTTGCGTGTCGGCGATCTCACCGTGGGCACCGGGCCGCGCTCCCAGTACGCCGCGCTGCGCGCCCACCCCGCCCACCTCGGCCCTCCGGCGGACCCGGTCCCCGACGCCGCCTTCCACGCCCTGGGCGTCCTGGGCGCCGCCGATGTCACCCCCGAGCCGGTGGCCGTCATGCTGAACTGCCGGGTCCACCAGGCCCAGGACACCCTGGAACGGCTGGTCGACGCCCGGCTGCTGACCTCCCCGAGCCCCGGCCGGTACCACCTGGGCGACCTGGTGCGGGCGCTGGCCCGGGAGGTGGCCGAGGCCGAGGAGCCACCGGTCGGCCGCGCCGTTCTCCGCGAGTTGCTGACCTGGTACGGCCGGGCCTGCGAGCGGATCAACCCCGATTCGCGGCACGGCACCCGGCCACCGCCGTCGTGCACCGGCTGCCCGCTCCCCACCCCCGACGGCCACGAGTCCGCCGCGCGCTGGCTGGCCCGGCAGCGGGACTCCATCGTGGGCGCTGGCCACCGACTGACCGGGCGCGGCCGGGCCCGCACACGTGGGCTCGGCCGCGCGTCGGTGGAGCGACCCAGGCCCGCGGTCACGCGGCGACCACGCCTGCGGAGTACGGGCCGCTCAGCGCCGCTGAGAACTGGTCGACGAGCCGTTCGAGCGCTTCCCGGGTGGTGGGGTCCACCACCACGCCCCCGTCCTTCCGCACCTCGATGTGCTTGTCCAGCACGAACCAGCCCGGTGTGATGTGCGCGGGACCCATGGAGGCGAGCACGGGGCGCAACCCGTAGTCGATGGCCAGCACATGCGCGGTGCTGCCGCCGGTCGCCAGCGGCAGCACGGTCTTGCCCTCCAGCGCGAACTGAGGCAGCAGGTCGAGCAACGACTTCAGCAGCCCCGAGTACGCCGCCTTGTAGACCGGGGTGCCGATGACCACACCGTCGGCTCGGGCGACGAGTTCCGTGGCGCGCACGATCTCCGGATGCCCGAAGTCCGCATGCAGCAGCGCCTCGGCCGGAAGCGTGCGGACGTCCAGTGGGATCACCTGGTGCCCCTGGGCGGTGAGCCGGGAGTCCAGGCTGCGCAGGAGTCGGGCGGTGCGGGAGGTGGGGGAGGGGCTGCCGGAGATGGAGAGGATGGTGGGCATGGCGGGGTTCACCTCGAAATCGTCAGTGCGGAAGGAGCGGAGACAAAGGGGAAGAGATCGACACGACGGCCCCGGCCACGGTTGATCTCACAGCGCCTTGCCCGGGTTGAGGATGCCGTGCGGATCGAAGGCCGCCTTGAGGCGACGCTGGAGCGCGTGCTGGTCCGGGCCGAGCTCGTCGCCGAGCCAGCGCCGCTTGAGGGTGCCCACGCCGTGTTCGCCGGTGAGCGTGCCACCGAGGCGGAGCGCGGCCGTGAAGATGTCGCCCGCCGCCCGCCAGGCGGTGTCCGGGACGGCGGGGAGCGCCGGATCGAGGACGAGAATGGGGTGGAGGTTGCCGTCGGCGGCATGCGCGAAGGTGAAGATCCGCACTCCGTGCCGGTCCGCCGCGGCATCGATCTCCCGTACGGCGGCCGCCAGTTGGTTCCTGGGGACGGCGATGTCCTCGATCAGCGGACGGCCCAGCCGCTCCAGCGAGGGCAGGGCGAGCCGACGCGCCGCGAGCAGCCGTTCCGCCTCCGCCGGGTCCCCGGTGACCTCGACCGAGGTGGCCCGTCCGCGCAAGCGCCGTACGGCCGCGTCGGCCTCGGCGGCCGCGCCCCGCCCGTCGCACTGCAGGAGCAGCAGGGCGCCGCCGCGCGACCGCAGATCCGTGCCCTGGGCTTCGTCCACCGCGCCCAGCACGGGGCCGTCGAGCAATTCGGCCATGGCGGGCTCGATCCGGGCGGCGGTGAGCGCGGAGACGGCCTCGGCTCCTTCGGCGAAGGTGGCGAAGTACGCGGCGACCGTGACGGTCTCCTCCGGTACCGGGCGCAGCCGCACGGTCGCGGCGGTGATCACGCCCAGGGTGCCCTCGGAGCCGGTGAGCAGGCCCGTCAGGTCATAGCCGGTGACGCCCTTGAAGGTGCGCCTGCCGGTCCGTATCGGTGTCCCGTCCGCCAGCAGTGCGTCCAGGCCCAGGACGGCGTCCCTGGTCACCCCGTACTTGGCGCAGCGCAGACCGCCGGCGTTGGTCGCGATGTTCCCGCCGACGGTCGAGATCGCCGCGCTCGCCGGGTCGGGCGCGTAGCGCAGCCCGAACTCTCCCGCCGCGCGGTCCAGGTCGGCGGTGATCACCCCCGGCTCGACGACGGCGATCTGCTCCTCGGGGCTCAGCTCCAGCACCCGGTTCATCCGTGAGAGATCGAGGACGACACTGCCCGACCCCGCGCTCGCGCCGCCGGACAGCCCCGTCCCCGCCCCGCGCGGCACGACTGGCACCCGCAGGGCGTGCGCGTGCCGCAGCGCGGTCCGGAGGTGCTCGGTGCGCGTGGCGTGCACCACCGCGAACGGGAGGCCCGCCGGGCGGCTTCCGGAGCGGTCGGTGGCGTATGGGCCGGTGGCCTCGGGGCCGGTGCTCAGTGTCCCGGCGGGCAGGTCGCGGCGCAGCGCCGCCAGCAGCGCGGCGGCGGTATCCGTATCGGTGGCGTGCGCGGGTGCGGAGCCGGTGCGGTCGGCCGTATCCGGATCGGACAGCGGGACGGTCATGTCGGCCTCTCACTTTGTGTGCCGAGCGCGGCCGTGCCGATGGCGAGCAGCGCCGTGTCTTCCTGCGGAGCGTGTACCGGGGCGCACTGGACGTCCCGGAAGTGGCGCTCCAGGGGGTTGTCGCGGGACAGCCCCGGATTCCCCAGCAGCCGCAACCCCAGGGCGACCGCCTCGGTGGCATGCCGGTCCGCCAGGACACGGGCGCCCAGCGCGTGTTCGGGGGAGTACGAGCCGTCGGCCGCATCGACCCGCTCCGCACCCGTGAACACCAGATGTTCGGCGGAGTCCAGCCGCAGTGCGATCTCACCGGCCACGCGCCGGAAGCGCTCGGTACGGGCCACCGGATGGCCGAGGTTGGCGGGGATCCGCTCAAGGGCGAAGCGGTGGACGTAACCCTGGGCGGCCCGCGCCACGCCCAGGTAGAGGGCGGCGAGCGGCAGGTGGAGGGCCGCGCCCGCGCGGTTGTCCTGCTCCGCCGCGGCGCCGTGCTCGGCCAGGTCGATGACGTTGCCCTTGGGAATCTCGACGTCGTGCAGCGCGATGTCATGGCTTCCGCTGGCGCGCAGCCCCAGATGGTTCCAGCGGTGGCTGATCTCGATCCCGGGTGCGGTGCCGGGCACCAGGAAGGTGCCGACCCGCGGCGTGGGCTCGTCCGTGGTGGCCCACACCAGCAGCCAGTCCAGCCCTTCCACACCGGTCGCGAAGCGCTTGTGGCCGCTCAGCGACCAGCCGTCCGAGGTACGCCGGGCGACCGTCGAGGGCAGCCCTCCCCGCGCGGGCGAGCCGAGTTCGGGCTCGACACGGATGTGGTTGAGCAGCACCGGCCGCGAAGCGGCGTCGGCCAGCACCTGCCCGTAGAGCTCTTCCGGCCAGTGCGGCCGCACGGCCTGGCGGCGGTGGACGGAGAGGCTCATGGCGGCGATCAGCGCCACCGACGGATCGCCTTCGCCGAGCGCGTGCAGGATGCGCGCGGTGGCCGCCACCCCGAGGGCGGGCCCCCCGTACCGCTCGCCGACGGTGGCGGTGAGCAGTCCGGCCTCGTGCGCGGCGCGGATTCCCTCGGCCGGAAACGTACCGTCGCGGTCGTACGCGGCCGCGGTGGTGGCGAGCCGTCGCGTCACGGAGGACAGCGAGGAGAGATCCGGGACGGGCAGCGACAGGTCAGTGGTCATGAGGCGAGCGCCTTCCGAAGCCGCGCGCTCAGCCGGTCGCTCCAGAAACTGCTCACTGTCAGCTCCCGCTTCACCGCGCCGAGGTCACCGAAGGCGTCGGCGACCTTCTGCTCGGAGGCGGTGGCCCCAGCGCTCACCGGCCGTATCCCGGTCCTGCGCTGGGCCTCTCCCGCCGTGAACTCCTCCAGCGCCTGATCCACCGGCTGGTGGGTGGCGGCGGCCATGAGCTTCGCGTACTCCTTCTGGCGCCCGTCGCGTACATAGGCGAACGCCTTGTCGATACGGGCCAGCAGATCCACCAGCGCTCGGCGCTCGGTCGCGCCGCCAAGGGTGTCGTCCGAGGCCGTCCACAGGAAATTGCCGGAGAGGATGTCCTTGCCGGAACCGATGGTGCGGGCGCCCCGCTGATGGGCGGTGATGACCGCGTTGCCGTATCCGGCGAACGCGTCGATGGAACCGCCGTTCAACGCGGCGATCCCCTTGTCGGGATCGAGCGGGGCGGCCTCGATGTCGTCCCAGCCGAGCCCGGCCCGCTTCAGCAGTTCATAGAGGAAATAGTGGGCGGTGGTGTTCTTGACGTAGCCGACCTTCTTGCCCCGCAGCTGCGACATCGAGGTGATCGTGGACCCCTTGGGGGCCACGACCTCCTGGTTGAGGGTATTGCCGCGCCTCACGGCGACGACCTTGAAGTTCGGCTTTCCGTCGGCCGCCGCGAAGACCGGCGGGATCTCGCTGGAACTCGCCACGTCCAGCGCACCGGCGCGCACCGCCTCCAGTTGCCTGTCGCCGCCCTGGAACAGGCTCCACTTCACCTGGTACGGAGTGTCGTCCAGGTGCGCGAACTTCAGCAGCGCCTCCTCCTCCTTCCAGCCGGTCGCCCCGACCCGGAGGGTGACGGACGATCCCTTCCCGTCCCCGCCCGCTCCCGCGGAGCCGCCACAGGCGCTCAGTGCACCGGCGGTCAGCGCCATGACGGCGGCGAGAGCGGTACGGGCGCGGGCGCGCCGGGAACGGGAGCGGGCCGGTGGCCTGGACATTCGGGTGATGCCTTTCATGAGGGAGAACGTGGAGGAGACGGCGGTCGGACGTCAGGCGGCCGAGGTGGCGGCGCGGTGCGCCAGCTCCTGACGGACCAGCGGCAGTACATGACGCCCATAGTCGATGGCGTCGTTGAGCGGGTCGTAGCCGCGGATGGACAGCAGCTCGCAGCCGATGTCGACGTAGTCGAGCAGCGCCTTGGCGACCGTCTCCGGGGAGCCGACCAGCGCCGTGGAGGCACCGGCGGCGTTGGTGGCCGCGGCGGGCGCGGTCCACAGGCAGCGGTCGTGCACCTCGCCGCGCTCGGCGACGGCCAGCAGCCGCTGCGATCCGACGTTGGACGGGGCGCCCTGGCCGACCGCCGGGTAGTGGCGGCGCTTGGCCCGCTCGGCGTGGTTGGCCTTGACCGCGCCCAGGGTGCGGTGGGCCTTCTCCCAGGCCAGCTCGTCGGTGGGGGCGATGATCGGCCGGAAGGAGACCCAGATGCGCGGCCGGGGACGGCCCGCGGCGTCCGCGT
>NZ_JAAAYH010000466.1:0-6759 GCF_018035285.1 Streptomyces sp. MK37H
CCGAGCAGGCTGACACGCCCACCGCCGCCTGAAGGAATCGCCCAGCAAGGTGCGTCTTCGGGGTGCGACACCGTCTCGCGCCTTCGGCGCATGTGAGCATGGGTCCGGGGGATGGAGGGCGAGCGCCGCCGCCGACTGCCGGGCCGGTTGGGTGTTGAGGCCGTGGCGGCTCGGCGACGCGGGAGCGACGTCCGATCTGTACGGAGTCCGGTGGATCCGGGGCGGCCCCTCCGGGTACCCCTCTCGAAAACACTTGATCTGGCGCAACTAATTTGTCAAACGTTTTCGGAGGGGGTACCCCCCGGCGACCCGGCAGTCCGGCAACGGGCTCAGCCCCCGTAGGCCCGAGCCGCCACGGACCTCGCGCTCCACCGGCCCGGCGCCCGGCGACGCGGCTCTCGCCCCCCGCCCCCTCCTCCGCTGCTCAAATGCGCCGAAGGCGCGAGACGGCGGCGCGGGCAACCGAGCCGAGTAGGCCGACGCGGACCCCGGCCCGTGCCCGGCCTGTGCCTGCGCCCGTGCCCGGCCCGCGCCCGGGTGGGGGCCGCGCCGGGTTCAACGGGCGGACGCCGTACCGGTTCCCGGGGCGCCCGGTAGGGTTCGCCAGGTGAGTGCTCTCAATCTCGATGACTTCGTCGACCTGATCGAGCGCCCCGACGGGGGCATCCGGCGTGACGCCGAGGAGCGCCGCGAGCGGCTCGCGTTGCCGCCGGGTGCGCTCGGGCGGCTGGACGAACTGGGCGAGTGGCTGGCCGCCGCTCAGCAGCGGGTGCCGGTCAAGCCCATCGAGCAGCCCCGCGTCGTCCTCTTCGCGGGCGACCACGGCGTCTCCGACCTCGGTGTCTCCGCCCGCCCCGCCAGGAGCACCCACCGTCTGGTCCGCGCCGTGCTCGACGGCGAGAGCCCGGCCGCCATCCTCGCCGCCCGTCTCGGCACACCCGTCCGCGTCATCGACATGGCCCTGGACTGCGACCCCGAGGATCTCCCCGAAGACGTCACCCGCCACCGCGTACGCCGCGCGTCGGGCCGGATCGACCTCGAGGACGCCCTCACCCTGGACGAGGCCGAGCGGGCCTTCCGCGCCGGGATGGCCATCGCCGACGAGGAGGCGGACTCCGGCACGGACCTCCTCGTCCTCGGCGACCTCAGCGTCGGCGGCACCACCGCCGCGGCCACGCTGATCGCCGCGCTGTGCGGTACGGACGCGTCCGTGGTCACCGGCCGCGGCGGGGCCGCCATCGACGACCTCGCCTGGATGCGCAAGTGCGCCGCCATCCGCGACGGGCTGCGCCGCGCCCGCCCCGTGCTCGGCGATCAGCTCCAGCTGCTGGCCACCGTCGGCGGTGCCGACCTCGCCGCGATCACCGGCTTCCTGCTGCAGAGCGCCGTACGCCGCACCCCCGTGATCCTCGACGGCGTCGTCTCGGCGGCCTGCGCGCTGGTCGCCCAGCGGGTGGCGTTCCGCGCCCCGGACTGGTGGCTGGCCGGTCAGGCCAGCGGCGAACCGGGCCAGGAGAAGGCCCTGGACCGCATCGCCCTCACCCCGCTGCTCGACCACGGCGTCACGGTCGGCGAGGGCACCGGCGCGCTCCTCGCCCTGCCCCTCGTACAGGCAGCCGCAGCCCTGCACGCGGAACTCCCCGAGCGCGACAGCTAGGCGCCGGCCCTAGCCGAAAGTCAGGACCACCAGGGCAGTCGTGGCGGCCGACTCCGCCAGCGCGCCGAAGACGTCACCGGTCACCCCGCCGAGACGGCGGTGGCAGTGGTGCAGGAGGAGTTCGGCGGCCGCCAGCGCGGCCAGTGCGGCGAAGGCGTTACGGACGACGTCGTACGGGCCGAACGGGACGGCCACCACCGCGCAGCCCACCACCGTCACCGCCGCCACGACACCGGCGGAACGCCACGGCACGCTGCCCGCGACCGCCGCGCCCAGCCCCTCCGGGCGCGCGGCCGGAACCCCCACGCGGGCCGCGAGCGTCAAGGCGCAGCGCGCCGCGACACCGGCCACGGCCGCACCGACCGCGCCGTGCGCCCAGTCCTGCCCGTAGAGCTCGGCCAGGGCCGCCACCTGCCCGAGCAGGACGAACAGCAGCGTGATCACGCCGAACGGCCCGATGTCCGACCGCTTCATGATGCGCAGCGCGTCCTCGGCGGGCTTGCCGCTGCCGAGCCCGTCCGCGGTGTCGGCGAGCCCGTCGAGGTGGAGGCCGCGGGTCAGTACGGCGGGTATCGCGGCGGTGGCCACGGCCGCGAGCAGCGCCCCACCGCCCAGGAACAGCAACACCCCACCCACCGCGGCCGCGCACAGCCCCACGGCCAGCCCGGCCAGCGGAGCGCACAGCATCCCCGTGTGCGCCGCCTCCCGGTCCCAGCGCGCGCCCCGTACGGGCAGCACCGTGAGCGTGCCGAACGCGAAGCGGACCCCGTCGCCCCAGGGGGCACGCGGGGCGTGCGCGGGCGGCGGGTCGTAGTCGGGCCGCGGCGGATGCTCCGGCCGGTCAGCCTGCTGCTGCTCCGCGCCCTCTGACGGCGCGGAGGGCTCGGAGCTCTCCGGCCGCTCGGGCTCGGGCCCGGCCTCGGGCGGGCGTGCGGACGGCTGCGACTGCGGCTGCGGCGGCTCCGGCGTGGTGTCCATCGCGCGGAAGGCTATCCCGGCCACCCCCAGCGGGTAAGCCCCAGGGCACGCCCCTGTTGAGCCCTGAGTGCCAAGGCACGCCGGGCGCTTGGTTCTTGCGGCCGGGGGCCCTCCCAGCGGTAGCTGGGGGAGAACCGAGCCCTAAATCGGGCGTAGGCATACGATGCGGAGGGGCGCGGCCTACCAATCCATGACGGCCGACGAACTACCGGAAGAGGGACCCGACCACTGTGACTGCTCTGACTCTCAGCACCTCGTCCGCCGCGGCACTGCGCGCGGACGCCGTCGTCGTCGGTGTGGCGAAGGGGGCCAAGGGCCCCGTCGTCGCTGTCGGCGCCGAGGCCGTGGACAAGGCGTTCGGCGGGAAGCTGGCCGCCGTTCTGGAGACGCTCGGCGCGACCGGCGCCGAGGGCGAGGTGACCAAACTGCCCGCCGCGTCCGGCCTCAAGGCCCCGGTCGTGCTGGCGGTCGGGCTGGGCGAGGTCCCGGCCAAGGGCGACGGCTATGACGCCGAGACGCTGCGCCGGGCCGCGGGCACGGCCGCCCGCGCGCTGTCCGGTTCGAAGAAGGGCGCGTTCGCGCTGCCGATCGAGGACCCGGCCGGCGCCACCGCCGTGGCCGAGGGCGCGCTGCTCGGGGCGTACACGTACGACAAGAGCAACGGCAACGGCGGCAACGCCAAGAACAAGGACAAGAAGAACAACGGGCCGCTCGCCGAGGTCGCCCTCGTCGGCGGCAAGCCGCGCGACAAGGCGTACAAGGCGGCCGTCGAGCGCGCCACCGCCCTCGTCGCGGAGGTGAACCGCGCCCGCGACCTGATCAACACCCCGTCCAACCTCCTCAACCCGGCCGCCTTCGCGGCCGAGGCGGTCGCGGCCGCGAAGGAGCACGGCCTCAAGACCGAGGTGCTGGACGAGAAGGCGCTCAAGAAGGGCGGGTACGGCGGCATCCTCGGCGTCGGCCAGGGCTCGGAGGCCCCGCCGCGACTGGTCCGGATCGCGTACACCCACCCCAAGGCCGAGAAGACGCTCGCCCTGGTGGGCAAGGGCATCACCTACGACTCGGGCGGCATCTCCCTCAAGCCGGCCGGTCACAACGAGACGATGAAGTGCGACATGAGCGGTGCCGCCGCCGTGTTCGCCGCGGTCGTCACCGCCGCGAAGCTGGGCCTGCGGGTCAATCTGACGGGCTGGCTGGCGCTCGCCGAGAACATGCCGTCGGGTTCGGCCACCCGCCCCGGCGATGTGCTGTCGATGTACGGCGGCAAGACCGTCGAGGTGCTGAACACCGACGCCGAGGGCCGGCTGGTGCTCGCCGACGCGATCACCCGCGCCGGTGAGGAGAAGCCGGACGCGATCGTGGACGTGGCGACGCTGACCGGTGCGATGGTCCTCGCACTGGGCAACCGCACGTTCGGGATCATGACGAACGACGAGGCGTTCCGCACCACGCTCCACGAGGTCGCGGGCGAGGTCGGTGAGCAGTCCTGGCCGATGCCGCTGCCGGACCACCTCCGTAAGGGCATCGACTCGCCGGTCGCCGATCTGGCGAACATGGGCGAGCGCATGGGTGGCGGTCTGGTGGCCGGTATCTTCCTGAAGGAGTTCGTGGCGGACGGGATCACCTGGGGCCACCTGGACATCGCGGGTCCGGCCTTCAACGAGTCCGGTCCGTTCGGCTACACCCCCAAGGGCGGCACGGGCGCCGCGGTCCGCACCCTGGTGCGGCTGGCCGAGCGCACCGCCGACGGCGACCTCGGCTGAGCCGAGGCCCCAAAGCCCCGAGGCCCCGAGGCCACAAGGCCAGGAGGAGGATCCCTGGCCCGGCCAGGAAACCCTTGGCCCCGCGACACAGCGACATGTCGCGGCGACGCATCGCGACCGTTTGAGACGCCCGCCGCCATGGGCCGAAAGTCCCGTCGATTTCGCCCTCAACGAAATCGACGGGGCTTCGCGTTCCGGATACGCAGCAGTAACCCCTGAACTGGGGTGTGGAGATTTCTCACACAGCGGCCCCGCGTCCCGCCTCCCCCCAACAAGTGCGAAGATGTTGTCCCGGCAGGACAGGGCCACCGACACCAGGGCCGACGTAAGAAGCGGCCGAACACACGCCGCCGCCCGGCCGACCGACGGCCGGCCCCGGCGCACCATGCATGGAGGACGTGACGTGGCGAACGACGCCAGCACCGTTTTCGACCTAGTGATCCTCGGAGGCGGTAGCGGCGGTTACGCCGCTGCCCTGCGCGCGGCGCAGCTGGGTCTGGACGTCGCCCTGATCGAGAAGGACAAGCTGGGCGGCACCTGTCTGCACCGTGGCTGCATCCCCACCAAGGCGCTGCTGCACGCCGGTGAGCTCGCCGACCAGGCCCGCGAGGGCTCGGAATTCGGTGTGAAGACCACCTTCGAGGGCATCGACATCGAGGGTGTGCACAAGTACAAGGACGGCGTGGTCTCGGGCCTGTACAAGGGTCTGCAGGGCCTGATCGCCTCCCGCAAGGTCACCTATGTGACGGGTGAGGGCCGGCTGTCCTCCCCGACCTCTGTCGATGTGAACGGCGAGCGTTACACCGGCCGCCACATCCTGCTGGCCACCGGTTCGGTGCCGAAGTCCCTGCCCGGCCTGGAGATCGACGGCAACCGCGTCATCTCCTCCGACCACGCGCTGGTGCTCGACCGCGTGCCGAAGTCCGCGATCGTGCTGGGCGGCGGTGTCATCGGCGTCGAGTTCGCCTCCGCGTGGAAGTCCTTCGGGGCCGACATCACCATCGTCGAGGCGCTTCCCCACCTCGTCCCGGTCGAGGACGAGAACAGCTCCAAGCTGCTGGAGCGCGCCTTCCGCAAGCGCGGCATCAACTTCTCCCTCGGCTCCCGCTTCTCGGGCGTGGAGTACACCGCCGACGGCGTCAAGGTCTCGCTGGAGAACGGCAAGACCTTCGAGGCCGAGCTGCTGCTGGTGGCCGTCGGCCGCGGCCCGGTCTCGCAGGGGCTCGGCTACGAGGAGGCCGGGGTCGCCATGGACCGCGGCTATGTCCTCGTCGACGAGTACATGCGGACCAACGTGCCGACCATCTCCGCCGTCGGCGACCTGGTCCCCACCCTCCAGCTGGCCCACGTCGGCTTCGCCGAGGGCATGCTGGTGGCCGAGCGGCTGGCCGGTCTGAGCCCGGTGCCGGTCGACTACGACGGCGTGCCGCGGGTGACCTACTGCCACCCCGAGGTCGCCTCCGTCGGCATCACCGAGGCCAAGGCCAAGGAGCTGTACGGTGCGGACAAGGTCGTCGCCCTGAAGTACAACCTCGCGGGCAACGGCAAGAGCAAGATCCTCAAGACCGCGGGCGAGATCAAGCTCGTGCAGGTACGGGACGGTGCCGTCGTCGGCGTCCACATGGTCGGTGACCGGATGGGCGAGCAGGTCGGCGAGGCTCAGCTGATCTACAACTGGGAGGCGCTGCCGGCCGAGGTCGCGCAGCTCGTCCACGCCCACCCGACCCAGAACGAGGCGCTCGGCGAGGCCCACCTGGCTCTGGCCGGCAAGCCGCTGCACTCCCACGACTGACTCATCCCGAGCGCGAACCATCCAAAGATCGTTAAGGAGCAACCGAACACCATGGCGGTTTCCGTAACCCTGCCGGCGCTCGGCGAGAGCGTGACCGAGGGCACCGTCACCCGCTGGCTCAAGGCCGAAGGTGAGCGCGTCGAGGCCGACGAGCCCCTGCTCGAGGTGTCGACCGACAAGGTCGACACCGAGATCCCGGCCCCCTCGGCCGGTGTGCTGACGTCCATCAAGGTGGCCGAGGACGAGACGGTGGAGGTCGGCGCCGAGCTGGCCGTCATCGACGACGGTGGCGCGGCTCCGGCCGAGGCCCCCGCCCCCGCGGCCGAGCCCGCTCCGGCGGCTCAGCCCGAGCCCGCCCCGGCGCCCGCCGCCGAGGCCCCTGCCCCTGCCGCCGAGGCCCCTGCCCCTGCCGCCGCCGCTCCGGCCGGTGGCGCCGAGGGCACCGATGTGGTCCTTCCCGCGCTCGGCGAGAGCGTGACCGAGGGCACCGTGACCCGCTGGCTCAAGGAGGTCGGCGAGTCCGTCGAGGCCGATGAGCCGCTGCTCGAGGTCTCCACCGACAAGGTCGA
>NZ_JAAAYH010000467.1:0-6746 GCF_018035285.1 Streptomyces sp. MK37H
CGCGACGGGCGGTGGCGGAACACCGGAATATGTCGCACTCCGCGCGTACTCGGCCCTGACAAGGCTGACGCGCGGAGGAGTCACATGAAGTCGAGGCATTGCGCCACCTTGAACTCGGCAAGAACTTGGGAAAGATCGTCGTCACCAGATAAGAAGGGAGACCTTGCCCCGAACTGCCGGCCGGAGCCGAGATATTGGTGGGGGATTTCGAGACATCGGTGAGGGATGCGGGGAGTATGGCCGCGTTTCGGCTCGCTCGTCAGGTTTTCCCCGTCGGCGGGCCCGGGTCGTCGATCGAAATTCCCGGGTCCCGCCGACGCCGCGGCCGGTTTCCCCGCCACGCCTGGGGAGAGCTCAGCCGCCGAGGGCCTCAGTGGCTGCCCCGACGACCGGAGACAGGGTGTCGTCCAGCATCTTCCCGTGGACCTTGAGGTTTCCGGAGGGGTCGGTGAGCATGCTGGTCACCTCCCACGACGGGTCACTCAGGTGGTACATCTCCACGTGCTGCCACAGCGCGCCCACCGACTCGCCCACGGGACTGGTGAGGCTGGACTCGGGCGCCGGCGCGTGGCTTGCCTCCGCGCTCGTCTCCGTTGCCGCGGAAGCCGTCCCGGTCCCGGCGACGCCCATGACCGCCACGGCGGCCACCAGTGTCCCGGCGAAGCCCACCCACCGCCGGCGCCCGGCCGGGCCCGATGCGGTGTCAGAGCCCTGGACGGCTTCTGCGTTCTTGCGGCGGTAAGCATTCATAAAATTGCCCCTTCCGTGCAGCGCGTCAACAGCCTGACGCTTCCGGATTGCGAGAGCATCTCAGCACGTTGCCAACCCGGCCGGGTTTCCCGGTCGTTGCGGCGAAAAGAACGATGACTCACCGTCAAATCATCGGCGAATGCGGCTGATTTAACGCTCGAGTGACGCACGGGAAAAGGCGTGGCAACCGGCAGGACGTCTGATCCACATGAGGCGCCGCAATTCCCTCATCGCCCGCCGGAAACGCTTTCGATCCAGGAATCCGACAAAGCTCCGAGGAAGCCGACGAAGCGGACTTCGTGCTTTTTGTTGCCGCTCAGTGCCTGCTCATCCTGGGGTGCGTCAGCCCGGCTCGCCCCGCCCGGTGCAGGTCTTCCCGTGATTTCCCGTGTACTCAGGAAAGGGAACGATGATGACGATTCAGGCATCCCCGCCTACTGCCATCCTGACGGCTCCCCGGTCCCAGGGGGACGCCCCGCACCTGGCTGACCTGCTACTCCAGGCTGCCGAGCACTATCCAGGCAACGGACTGCGGTACTGCCTGACGGACGATGTGGGAGAGAGTCGGCTCCAGCCGTATCCCGAACTGCTGGACGAGGCCCGCCGGATACTGGCGGGACTGCGCGCCCGTGGTGCGGAAGCCGGCCGCAAGATCGTACTGCTGCTGGAGCGGCCGGACGACTTCCTGCCCACCTTCTGGGCCTGTCTGCTCGGTGGCATGACCGCCTGCCCCCTTGTTCCCATACGCAACGACCACGAGAGGTGGAGCGCCCAACTCGCACACGTCAACACCCTGCTCGACGGCCCGCTGGTGGTCACCACGGCGCGGTTGTGTGACGAAATGCCCGAGGTCCCGGGCCTGGAGGTGGCGGTCCTCAAGGACCTCACCGCTCATGCGGGCGATATCGCGCCCGGGGACGTGACCCTCTTCGAGGCCCGTCCCACGGACGTCGCCCTGCTGGTCCTCACCTCGGGGTCCACGGGCAACTCCAAGGCGGTGATGCTCACTCACGCCAACCTGCTGGCCTCCATGGCGGCCAAGGCCGAAACGCAGGGCCTCACCTCGTCGGACATCACGCTCAACTGGATCTCGTACGACCACGTCGCGGCCCTGCTGGAGGCGCATCTGCTGCCGTTGTCGGTCGGTGCGACCCAGTTGCAGACCACGCCGGACACGATCCTCGGCGACCCGGTGCGCTTCCTTCAGCTCATCGACGCGCACCGCGTCACGATGACCTTCACGCCCAACTTCCTGCTCGGCTTGATCAACCAGGCCCTGGCGCAGCTGCCCGGCGAGCTGCCCCTGGACCTGTCCAGTCTGCGGCACATCGTCTCCGGCGGCGAGGCCAACCTCGTGACCACCGGCGTGACCTTCCTGGACAATCTCGCCCCGTACGGACTCGACCGCGGCGTGCTGTGGCCGGCGTTCGGCATGACGGAGACCTGCGCCGGCAGCATCTACAACCGTGACTTCCCCGACCAGGACCTCGACGCGGAGTTCGCGGCGGTCGGCCGCCCGGTGCCAGGCCTCACCATCCGGATAGCCGCCGAGGACGGCGGGGACCGGATGCCGGCCGACGGCGAGGTCGGCGAGGTCGAGCTGAACGGGCCGATGGTCACCGGCGGATACTTCAACAACGCGCAGGCCAGCAAGGACGCCTTCACCGCCGACGGCTGGTTCCGCACGGGCGACCTGGGCCGCCTCGTCGACGGCAGGCTCACCCTCGTCGGGCGCAGCAAGGACAGCGTCATCGTCAACGGCGTGAACTACTTCAGCCACGAGCTGGAGTCGTGCCTGGAGGATCTCGAAGGGGTACGGACGTCGTACGTCGCGGCCTTCCCGACTCGACCCGAGGGCAGCGACACCGAGCAGTTGGTGGTGGCTTTCGCGACCACCCTCGACGGGGGCGACGAGGCCGGTCTGCACCGTCTGCTCATCGCGGTGCGCAACAGCATCGTCATGACCTGGGGGTTCCGCCCGGCGCTGCTGCTGCCGCTGCCCGCGGACGCCTTCCCCAAGACCAGCCTGGGAAAGATCCAGCGTTCACTCATGCGAAAGCGTCTGGAGGCCGGCGACTACGCCGCGCACCGGGCGGCCGTCGACGACCTGGTCACCCGCCACCTCGGTGGATATGTCGC
The DNA here is from genome assembly GCF_018035285.1 of Streptomyces sp. MK37H. Taxonomy (NCBI): domain Bacteria; kingdom Bacillati; phylum Actinomycetota; class Actinomycetes; order Kitasatosporales; family Streptomycetaceae; genus Streptomyces; species Streptomyces sp. MK37H. The sequence continues at coordinate 2,890 of NZ_JAAAYH010000467.1, forward strand.
TCCCGAGGGCGAGATCGAGCGGGCCCTGGCCGGGATCTACGCGGAGCTGTTCGACATGGCGCCCGAGACGGTCAGCGCCACGGCCGGCTTCTTCGACCTGGGCGGCACATCGCTGGACATCCTGCGCATGAAGCGGCTGGCGGGCAGTCGGCTCGGCGCCGTGGACCTGCCGGTCCTCGCCATCCTCACCGCGCCGAGCGTCCGGGAGCTGGCCAAGCGGCTCGCGGTGGGCGAGGACGCCCGTCCGGCCGTGTACGACCCGATCGTGCCTCTGCAGACCAGTGGCGACAAGACGCCGCTCTTCTGCGTCCACCCGGGCGTTGGCGAGGTTCTCGTCTTCGTCAACCTGGCCAAGTACTTCGTACACGAGCGCCCGTTCTACGCGTTGCGGGCGCGCGGCTTCAACCCCGGCGAGAAGCCCTTCGAATCCTTCGACGAGATGGCCCGTACGTACGCCGCCGCCATCCGCGAGAAGCAGCCGCACGGCCCGTACGCGCTGGCAGGGTACTCCTTCGGCTCAGCGGTGGCCTTCGAGATCGCCAAGATCCTGGAGGCCGAGGGCGAGCGGGTCGACTTCGTCGGCAGCTTCAACCTCCCGCCGCACATCAAGTACCGCATGGACGAACTCGACTACATCGAGACCGCCGTCAACCTGGCGATGTTCCTGGAGCTGGTCTCCAAGCAACAGGCCGCCGAGCTGCCTGCCCTGCTGCGTCCGCTCACCAAGGACGAGCAGCTCGAGCGCCTGATCGAGATCGCCCCGCCGGAGCGGCTGGCCGAACTGGATCTGGATCTGGCCCGGTTCAGGGCCTGGGCCGACCTCGCCGACGGCCTGACCGGACTCGGCCGCACCTACCACCCGAGTGGCACCGTGCGCTCGATGAGCGTCTTCTACGCCATCCCGCTGCGGGGGACCAAGGAGGACTGGCTCAACAACGAGCTGCGCCGCTGGGACGAGCACACCCGAGAAGGGAACCGCTACCTCGACGTGCCCGGCGAGCACTACACGCTGATGGGTCCCAAGCACGTCCCCACCTTCCAGACCATCCTCCGGTCCGAGCTCGACCGGGCCCTCCACGGCAAGTGAACGCAGGAGGCATGGCTTTGACGCACGGTAAGAAGATCCTGATCACCGGTGGCACGGGGCAGGCGGCCCGCCCGGTCGCCGAGGCCCTCGCCGCCGACAACGAGGTCTGGTGCCTCGGCCGCTTCACCACTCCCGGCGTCGAGAACGAGCTTCGCGCCCAGGGCATCACGACGTACCGCTGGGACATGGGCGAGGACACCCTGGACTCGCTGCCCGACGACTTCACCCACGTCATGCACTCCGCGGTGCACCGAGGCCACGACGGCGACTTCGACACCGCCATCGAGATCAACTCGGTCGCCGTCGGACGGCTCATGACGCACTGCCGCACGGCTGAGGCCTTCCTGCACGTGTCGACCGGTGCCTTCTACAAGCGCCAGACGCTCGACCACCAGTACAAGGAGACCGACCCACTGGACGGCGTGGCCGAATGGCTGCCGGCCTACCCCGTCTGCAAGATCGCGGCGGAGGGTGCCGCCCGCGCGTACGCCCGTACGCTCGGCGTGCCCACCACCATCGCGCGCCTCAACATCTCGTACGGCCCCGCCTCCTACGGCGGCGTGCCCGTCATGTACTTCAAGAAGATGCTGGCCGGCGAGCCCATCCCGGTCCCGCTGGAAGGCCAGAACTGGGCATCGCTGATCCACACCGATGACCTCGTGCACCAGGTCCCGCTGCTGTGGGGCATCGCGAGCGCGCCCGCGACGGTCGTCAACTGGGGCGGTGACGAGCCGGTCGGGATGACCGACTGCGCCGAGTACATGTCCGCGATCACGGGTGTCGAGGCAAAGCTCGAGAGGACCGCCGTCACCCGTGAGACGTATGCCTTCGACAGCGCCAAGCGGCGGTCGCTGATCGGCGACTGCACCGTCGAATGGCACGACGGCATCCGCCGCACGCTGCGGGCCCACTTCCCCGACATCCCCCTGAAGGAGCCGAAGGGGGTCTCCGCGTGAACGCCCTCGACGTGGAGCAGCGGATACGGGCCGCGTACGAAGCCTTCCACCGCCGGGACATCGACGCCATCCTGTCCTCCTTCGACCCGCAGGACATCGGGGCCCGGCCGGATGCGGTGACCCGGTTCGTGAGGGTCGCCCGACGCACCGCGCGGTCCTCGCCCACGGGGGCGGACCGCAGCACCCTGGTTGTGCCGCTGGCGGACAAGGTGAGTGAACTCCACACCGTACTGTGCGAGTTCGTTCGCACATCGGTGCCGTTGACTTCGGTGCTGTCCAGACCCAGTGGTGCCGGCTTCGGCGGCTACTCCTTCCTCCTCGAATGCGAGGGCCATATAGACGAGCCCTCGGTCGGTTCCGTTGTCGCGGCCCTGCGTCGGCGCAATGGCCGGACCGTCTTTCTCGGCAGCTATCCGCGTGCGACGTTGAAAAGCTCTCCGACCCGAGAGGAAAAGCCTTGACGTCCATACTCGCCGCCGACGCCCCTGACCTGCTCCTATTCCACTGCGGGGCCACGCTGCGCGATGCGGACCGGCCCTGCCGGGCGCCGAGCGAGGCGACCGTGCGCCGGGTACCGCAGCGCATCGACGGCAACGCGCTCGCCGCGGCGAGTGGCGGCTGGCTCACCGCCCGTGCGGACGCCGGAGAGCGGCTTCATGGGGGTGACGGTGGGGATCGCCGGGCTCCGCGGCGACGCGTTTTCAGCGCACGCGAGCCGCCGCGAGGGACCGTTTCAGCACCGGCGTGAGGCGCTGTTCCACGAAGCGGTAGAGGAGCCAGGCCAGGGTCAGCATCAGCAGGATGGTCAGGGCGAACGTGGCGTACGACGGAAGGCCGAGGGTGCGGTGGAGGTACCCGACGACGACCCAGCCGAGGTGTTCGTGGACCAGGTAGAAGGGGTACGTCAGCGCGCCCGCGACCGTCAGCCAGCGCCAGTTGGCCCATTGGAGCTTGCCGAGGGCGACCAGGGCGACGGCGAGGTAGCCGAAGGCGACGATCGCGACGATGCCGAACGTGGAGCGGTAGGAGAAGAAGTCCGGGTTGGGGCGGTGCCACAGCTCGGAGACCGCGTAGTGCTGGCCGATGAGGAAGCTGAGGGCGACGATGCCCCAGGCCGTGGCGTCGTGGCCGTAGCGGTGGATCAGGTAGAGGCCGATGCCGCCGATGAAGTACGGGGCGTAGTTCGGCATCAGGACGAGGTCCAGCAGGGGCTGGTCGGCCGCGTCGGTGATCGCGGCGGCCAGGGTCCACACCGCGCAGAAGAGGACCACGCGCTGGCGGCCGGCGCCCGGCAGGACGACGAAGAGCGCGAAGAGGGCGTAGAAGCGCAGCTCCGCCCAGAGGGTCCAGCACACACCCAGGACCCGGTCGGCGCCCAGCGGTTGCTGGAGCATGGTCAGGTTGACCAGGGTGTCGCTGGGCGAGACCGTCTCGAAGGCCACCCAGGGGAGCGCGAAGACGACCGTGATCAGCAGGATCGCGGCCCAGTAGGCGGGGAAGAGCCGGGAGACGCGGGAGGCGAAGAAGGAGCGCAGCGGGCGTCCCCAGCCGCTCATGCAGATGACGAAGCCGCTGATCACGAAGAAGATCTGGACGCCCAGGCAGCCGTACGCGAAGTACGACGAGGCGGTGGGGAAGATGTCGCGCGGGGAGGTGCCCCACGCCTGGGCTATCTCCCCGTCACGGCCGCCGTAGTGGTACGCGGCGACCATGAGCGCGGCCAGCAGCCGCAGCCCGTCCAGGGCGCGCAGCCGCACCGGCTGCCCCTTGCGGCCCGGGACCGGCTGTCCCGGCCCCTGTCCCGGCTCGGCCTG
>NZ_JAAAYH010000468.1:0-6744 GCF_018035285.1 Streptomyces sp. MK37H
TGCGGTGCGTTCCAGGAGGGGGCCGGCCTCGGCGATGCAGCGGGCCGGGTCCGGCTCCAGGTCGGTGAGGGCGTAGGCGCGGCGGATGCCCGCGTTGCCCAGGGCCACCGGGGCCAGGGACAGGCGGCCGCAGACCGCGACCACCTCGATGCCCCGGGCGCGGGCCGCCGCCGCGACGCCTGCCGGGGCCTTGCCGTGGAGGGTCTGCTCGTCCAGCGAGCCCTCCCCCGTGATCACCAGGTCCGCGCCCTCCAGCGCGGCGGGGAAACCGAGGACGTCGAGCATCACCTCGATGCCGGGGCGGAAGGTCGCGCCCAGGCCGACGAGGGCGCCGAAGCCGATGCCGCCCGCCGCGCCCGCGCCGGGCGCGAGGGCGTACTCGGCGGCCGAGGCCCCGACCGCGCGTTCCAGGACGCGTACGTAGTGGGCGAGGGCGACGTCCAGGGCCGCCACATCGTCCTCGCCCGCGCCCTTCTGCGGGCCGTAGACCGCCGCCGCGCCCTTCGGCCCGGTCAGCGGGTTGTCGACATCGCTGGCCAGAACCGTCTCGGTCTCGGCGAGGCGCGGGTCGAGGCCGGACAGATCGGCCGTCGCGAGGTCGCGCAGCGGGCCCCCGCCCGGTGCGACAGGGGTACCGTCCTCCCGCAGGAAGCGCGCGCCCAGCGCGCTGAGCATCCCCGCGCCCCCGTCCGTCGTGGCGCTGCCACCGACGCCGAAGACGATCGTGCGGGCGCCCGCGTCCAGCGCCGCGCGCAGCAGCTCCCCGCTGCCGTACGTGGTCGCGGTGAGCGGCGCGAAGACCCCCTTCGGCAGATGGCGCAGCCCGGACGCCTCGGCCATCTCCACCACGGCCGTGGTCCCGTGCAGCGCGTACGCCGCCGTCACCGGCGCGCCCAGCGGCCCGGTGACCCGCGCCTCGCGCCGCTCGAACCCGGCCGCGACCGCCGCGTCCACCGTGCCGTCCCCGCCGTCGGCGACGGGCAGCGCCGCGATCCGCAGGCCCTCGCCGCCACGGCGCGCGCCGCGGCGCAGGCCCGCCGTGACGCGCTCGGCGACCTCCACCGCCGTGAGCGAGCCCTTGAACTTGTCCGCGGCGATCAGCACGCGCTTGGGGGGCGTCGCCTGCCCCTGCGCCCATGTCCTGGTCCCTGCCGCGGCCTCTGCCCTCGCAGCGTCCGTCACCTTGGTAACCCCTCGCATTCGCACAGGCAGTCGCGCCGCTGTGACCCTATCCGGCGGGGCCGCACCGGTACACCCACCTCAGATGGGTACACCTGACCCATGGCCCTCAGCGGGAGCGCACTCGCGGACCGGATCCTCGGCGGCTGGCTCGGCCGGATCGCCGGGAACATGCTCGGCAAACCCGTGGAAAACGGTCCGCACTGGACCCGCGACCGCATCGACCGCTATCTGCGCCGCGCCGATGCCCTGCCGCTGACCGACTACCTCCCCGCGCTGGAGCCGCCGCCCGACCCGGTCGAGTTCGAGCTGCGCCCCGAGTGGCAGCACTGCGTCCGCGGCCGGATCCACGGCAGCTGCCGCGACGACGACGTGGACTACTCCGTCCTCGGCCTGCACCTGCTGGAGACCCACGGCCCCGGCTTCAGCAGCGAGCAGGTCGGCGAGGTGTGGCTGCTGCGGCTGCCGTACCTGCAGACCTTCACCGCCGAGCGGGCCGCCTACCGCAACCTCACGGCCGGGGTGAAGCCACCGCTCAGCGCGACCCTCGACAATCCCTACCAGGAGTGGATCGGCGCCCTGATCCGCGCGGACGTCCACGGCTGGGTCAACCCCGGCGATCCGCGGCGGGCCGCCGCGATGGCCCGCCGCGACGCCGTGCTCTCCCACACGGGCAACGGGGTGTACGGGGCGATGTGGGCGGCCGCGCTGATCGCCGCCGCGTTCACGGCGGACGGTCCGCGCGCCGCCGTCGAGAGCGCCCTGGACCGGATCCCGCCGCGCTGCCGACTGGCCCGTACGGTGCGCCGGATCGCGTCCTTGCACGACGCGGGCGTGGCGTGGGCGGACGCCCTCGCCCAACTGGAGCGGGAGACCGCAGGACTGCCCTGGATCCACGTGGTCCCCAACGCCGCCGTCCTCACGGCCGGGCTGCTCTACGGCGCGGGCGACTTCACGACGACGATCGCCCTGACGGTACGCGGCGGCCTGGACACCGACTCCAACGGCGCCACGGCCGGGTCGGTCGCGGGGGTGCTGTGCGGCGCGGCGGCCATCCCGCCACAGTGGACCGAGCCGCTGGAGGACCGGGTGCGCAGCGCCGTCTTCGGCTTCGACGGGACCCGCATCAGCGACCTGGCGGCCCGTACGCACCGGCTGGCGGTCGCGGCCGAGCGCCAGGCCCTGTCCGGTGGATCTTCGCGCCGCTGACACCAGCGGCTGACGCCGCGGTGCCCGCGGCGTGCGCGGTGCCCGCGGCGTGCGCGGTGCCCGCGGCGTGCGTTGGAGCCAGGGCGTGCGCCGCATCCGCGATGCCCGCAGCGCCCAGGACGCGCGCCGCGCCCGCGGCGTTCGACGCGAGGGGCACCTCCCAGCGGTAGCCGGGGCGCCAGGGGCACCGGGCCGGGCGTCGCGGGCCCGCGAAGATCCGCCGGACAGGGCCCAGGGCAGGTGGGCGGTGGTCAGCGGACCGGATCGGCGATCCGGTCCAGCCACTCGCGCAACAGGCCGCGCTCAGGCGCGGTCAGCACGTCCGTCCGGGGCAGCGCGGCCCGCAGGGTGACGGCGGCCGCGACGGGCCCGGGCTCGGCGGCGGAGGGCGCGTCCGTGGTGATCGCCGCGATGGCCGCCTCGCGGGCGGTACGGGACAGCTCCGGATCGCGGCGGTCCTCGGGCGTGGCGATGAGCGTGAACGTCGTACCGCAGCCCGCCGCGTGGACCAGCGCCGCGGCGCGCTCCTCGGGGATGGCGAGCCGCCCCGCCTCGGCGATGCGCCGGATGAGCCGGGCGAGCATGTCGAAGGCGGTGACGGCGGCCGGTGAGGACACCCCGGGGCGGTGCCCGCCGTACATCAGCGAGTACAGCGCCGGGTTGGCCAGGCCCAGGCCGATGTGCTGATCCCAGCCGGCGCGCAGGTCCTCGACGGGGTCATCGGTGGGTTCCTCGGCGGCCTTGCTGTTCACGTACTCCGTGAAGCCGTACGCGACGACCGCGTCGAGCAGGCCCTGTTTGTCGCCGAAGAGCCGGTAGATGGTCGGCGGCTGCACCCCGGCCGCTGAGCTCACCGCCCGGGTCGAGACCGCGTCGGGGCCGCCGTCGGACAGCAGCCGGGCGGCGGCCGCGACGATGCGGTCGCGATTCCCGTCGCGGTTCCCCTCGCGGTCGCGCGTTGCCTCGTGACTCGCGTCGTGGTGTGCATCGTGGCTCGCGTCCGGCGCCGTGACGCCCTCCCTCTCCATGCTTCCAACGATAACAGGATCTCGTTAGCGACCCTTCGTTTCCAGTGATACCTTGACAGCGATATCACTGGAAACACACAGAGGAGCTCACCGTGATCATCGTTACCGGAGCCAATGGCCAGCTCGGCCGGATGGTCGCCGAGCGGCTGCTGGAACGCGTACCCGCCGAGGAGATCGGCGTCAGCGTGCGCGACGTGGAGTCGGCGCGGGACCTCGGCGCGCGGGGGGTACGCGTCCGCCGGGGCGACTTCGCCGACCCGGACACCCTTCCCCACGCCTTCGAGGGCGCCTCGAAGGTCCTGATCGTCTCGACGGACACCACGGGCGAGACCGCCGTCCGAGGCCACCGCGCAGCCATCGCGGCCGCGGCGGAGGCCGGGGCCAAGCGGATCCTCTACACGAGCCACATGGGCGCGAACCCGTCCTCCCGGTTCGCCCCGATGCCCGACCACGCCGCCACCGAGGAGGCGCTCCGGCAGTCCGGTGTCCCCTTCACCTCTCTGCGCAACGGCTTCTACACCTCATCGGCCGTGATGCTGGTCAGGGGCGCGCTGGAGACGGGCGTCCTGGCCGTGCCGGAGGACGGGCCGGTCGCCTGGACCGCCCACGCCGACCTCGCGGACGCGGCGGTCCTCGCCCTCACCGGCGAGGTTCTCGACGGCCTGAGCCCCGCGCTCACCGGTCCCGAGGTGATCGACATGGCCGGAATCGCGGAGATCCTCACGCGGCTGACGGGCCGTCCGATCCGCCGGGTGGTCGTCTCCGACGACGACTACCGGGCGCAGTTGGTCACCCATGGCGTGCCCGAGTCGTCGGCCGACCTGCTCGTCGGCCTCTTCGCCGCCAGCCGCGATGGCGACTTCGCGCCGGTCGACCCCACGCTCGCTGATCTGCTCGGCCGTCCCGCGGTGCGCGTGGAGGACTACCTGAAGTCGGCGCTCACGCCGCCTCGGTGACGTACCGCACGAATCGGGCCCAGTCGGCCCGGCCTACGGTGAGTCCGGGCCGCGTGGTGTCCTTCGAGTCACGTATGAGGATCGCGTGCGCGGTGACGGCGACCTCCAGGCATTCCCGCCTTCGTCGCCGCTGTAACTGCTCTTCCACCGCTCCATCGCCCGCGTCCTCGTCCGTCGGGTCCGCCATCGCCACCCCCGCCATTCCTCTCGGCCCGGTCAAGAAGCCGCAGCGTAGGAAAGTTCGACCACGCGGAGTCACAGGAATCGGCGATTCCCCGCCGGGAGGGTGAACGCACGCGGATGTCAGCGGTCGGCGGTGTCCCATTCGCTGCCCAGCCAGCCGCTGTGGCTTTCGAGGAGGGCGACGAGGGAAGCGGTCACGCGGTCGTCCCACCAGTCCGCCACGACCTCGAGCTCGAAGGCGCCGCCGGGGCCGCTGTGGAAGTCGAGGACGATCCGGCGGTCGGCGCGCCACTTCGTACGGCGCGGAGTGCGGGCGACGTCGCCGCCACCGATGATGCTGCCGATCGCGATGGCCACCTGGACGGGCGAGATCAGCCACCACATGAACCACCAGAAGGCCCGCCCCTTCAGTCCGACGGCGGGCGGCGCGCCGGTCTGCCGGACGGTCCAGCGGGTGCGGATCCTGCCGCCCCTCATGGCCGGTTCGCGGGTGATGAGGGCGAGGGATTCACCGGCGGCGCCCAGCACCTCGTACGTGGCCGGACCTCCCTTGACCGCCGACGCGGTGACCACCTGCGCGAACACCTGCCCGCGGTAGGGGTCGGCCCAGAGAGTGAACACGCGGGTGCCGTCCTTGCGGGCGGTGCGGTATGCCTTCAGATCGCCGCCGGGCGGGTCGCGGCGTTCGGGGAAGGCGAGGGGACCAAAGGCCCGGCCGGGCTGGGGGGCGGTATCGGAGATCCGTATCTGCCAGGTGAGGCCCCCGTCCGGCGGCGGTTGCTCCTTCCCGCTCAGGGTTTGCCCGCTCAGGGTTTGCCCGCTCAGCCAGAGAAACCGTCCCATCCCCGCACTCTCCCCGTATGTCGTGCCTGACCTGTGCCGGGCCGGACTCTACCCGTCCGGTTAAAGGCACTCGCCACCATCGGCAACGCGTGCGTACGCTCGCCGCATGAGCAGCGAGACGACGCGCCGGCCGCTGGTGGCGATCCTGAGCGGGGCGGGCATCTCCACTGACTCCGGGATCCCCGACTACCGCGGCCCGCAGGGGCTGTGGCGGCGCGATCCCGAGGCCGAGAAGCTCGTGACGTACGAGTACTACATGACCGACCCCGAGATCCGGCGGCGCTCCTGGGAGATGCGGCGCGACAGCAAGGCGCTGCAGGCCCGGCCCAACGGGGCGCACGAGGCCGTCGCCCGACTGGAGCGCTCGGGGGTGCCGGTGCGGGTGATCACCCAGAACGTGGACGGGCTGCACCAGATCGCCGGGATGCCCGCGCGCAAGGTGCTGGAACTGCACGGCACCGCGCGGGCCGTGCGGTGCACCCACTGCGAGGCGCGGTCCGGGATGGACGAGGCGCTGGAGCGGGTCGCGGCGGGCGAGGCGGATCCGGCGTGCCGGGAGTGCGGCGGGATCCTGAAGTCGGCCACGGTGATGTTCGGGGAGAACCTCGATCCGGAGGTGCTGACGGAAGCGGTCGCGGTGGCGCAGGCGTGCGAGATCTTCATCGCGGTCGGCACCAGCCTCCAGGTTCAGCCCGCCGCCTCGCTCGCCGGGCTGGCCGCCGAGCATGGCGCCCGGCTGATCATCGTCAATGCCGAGCCGACACCGTACGACGAGCTCGCGGACGAGGTCGTTCGCGAGCCCATCAGCGCGGCTCTGCCTGCTCTGCTGGATCGCATCGCCGCGGGCTGACGACCGACTTCAGCGTCAGAAGAGGCCGGGCAGTTCCTGCCGTGCCTCGAACTCCAGCAGCCGCCGCTTGCGGTCCAGGCCGCCGCCGTAGCCGGTGAGGCTGCCGGTCGAGCCGACCACCCGGTGGCAGGGGACAATGATGCCGACCGGGTTCTTGCCGTTGGCCAGGCCCACCGCGCGGGAGGCGGTCGGCTGTCCGATGCGGTCGGCCAGCCGGCCGTACGACCAGGTCTCGCCGTACGGGATGGCCCGCAGCTCGGCCCAGACCCGGCGCTGGAAGGGCGTGCCGTCCAGGTGCAGCGGCAGGTCGAACTCGGTCAGCTCGCCCGCGAAGTACGCCGTGAGCTGGCGGACGGTTTCGGCGAACGGGGTGTCTGCTGGGTCGCCGGGGCTGCCGAAGGTCTCCTCGGGTGGGCGGTGGCGCTGCTCGACCATGTAGAGGCCGGACAGGTCGGTGCCGGTGGCCACGAGGGTGAGGGGGCCGTAGGGGCTGTCG
>NZ_JAAAYH010000469.1:0-6736 GCF_018035285.1 Streptomyces sp. MK37H
GTCGCCCAGCGGCAGCGCGGCCCGCACCTGCCACACCGTGCCCCCGGGCCCGGAGACCGGACCGGCGTCGAGGGTGCCGCCGAGCAGGGACACCCGCTCGCGCATCCCGATCAGCCCGGTGCCGGAGCCGGGCGCCCGGGGGCCCTCGCGGTCCCCGTACGGGCTGATCACGCTGACCTCGAGCGGGCCGTCCGCGCGGTGCGCCAGCGTCACGTCCACCCGGCCGGGCGCGGCGTGCTTGAGGGCGTTGGTGAGCGACTCCTGGACGATGCGGTACGCGGCGAGCTCGACCGGGGCGGGCAGCGGGGCGGCGCCGTCCGGCCGCTCGTCGCACAGGACGATGTCCTGGCCGCCGGGGCGGGCGTTGGTGCGGGCCTGCTCCAGCAGGGTGTCGAGCGCGTCGAGCGTGGAGGTGGCGGCCGGTTCCGAGGTCTCCCCGGGGTCCCGCAGCAGCCCGATCAGCCGGCGCATTTCGGCCAGGCCGCGCACGCTGTTCTCCCGGATGACGCCGAGCGCCTCGTCGGTCGCGGCGGGGTCCTTCAGCGAGAGCGCGGCGCTGGAGTGGATGGCGATGGCCGAGAGGTGGTTGGCCACCATGTCGTGGAGTTCGCGCGCCATCCGGGAGCGCTCCGAGGCCACCGCCTCCCGCCGGTCCAACTCGGCCAGCAGCGCGACGCGTTCGGCCTCCAGCCGGGCGGCCGCGGCCTCCTCGCGGTGGTTGCGGACCACCGCCCCGGTCCAGGCCGGGGTGAGGGTGAGCAGCGCGACGAACGTGCCGACCAGCAGCGCCAGGGGGTCGTTGTAGATGGCCAGCGGTACCACGGTCGCCAGCACCGTGAGGAGGCCGCAGAGCCGGGGGATGCGCCGGGCGGCGCCGGGGCCGGAGTACATGACGGCCGCGTACACCAGGTCGGTGTACATCAGGAACGTCACGGCCAGCCCGCCGCTGAGGATGTCGAGGGAGAGCGCCGCGGTCCCCACGCCCAGGCCGACAAGGGGCCTTGAGCGCCGCAGCAGCTCGGACGCGGAGATCACGACCAGCGCGATCAGCCCCAGCCAGCGGGGCGTATGGAAGAACGACTGGTTGTTGTGCACCCCCACCGCCCACATCAGGGCCCCGCCGAGCAGTCCGCTCAGGGCGATGAGGACGTCATGCCGGTGTGGGCGTGGGAGGTGGGGACGGGACGGCATGGCACCCATCACACCATGTGGCGCGCCGGGCGGACCTCCCCCTTGGGGCCGGGCCCGCCGCCCGGCGGCGTACATCGAAGGATGCAGTCGGGATTCATCGCCGCCGACGACGCGCGCGGCCCGATCGACAGGGGAGGGTTGGGGCCAAGGGCAGAGCGAGAGAGGAAACATCGTGGTTGTCGCGCTGATCATCGCGTGTGAGGTCGGCTTCTGGGTGCTGCTGGGCATCGGCATTCTGCTGCGCTACGTGGCGAAGATGCCGAAGGCGAGCACCGTGGTGCTCTTGTGCGAACCGGTGCTGGAGGTGGTGCTGTTCGTGACGACCGTGATCGACCTGAGGAACGGCGCCGAACCGGACTGGAAGCACGGTCTCGCCGCGGTCTACATCGGCTACTCGGCCGCGCTCGGCCATTCGACGATCAAATGGGTCGACGCCCGGGTGGCCCACCGCTTCTTCGGCGGGCCGCCGCCGGTCAAGCCCGCGAAGTACGGCGTGGCGCGCACGCTGCACGAGTGGAAGACCGCCGGCCGCTGGGTGCTGGCCGCGGTCATCGCCATCGCACTGCTCCAGGGCGGGATCTGGTACGTCGGCGACGACGGCGAGATCGGCTCGCTGCGCGACTGGCAGCTGAAGATGCTGTTCCTGATCGGCATCAACGTGGCCATCGCGCTCAGCTACACGCTCTTTCCCAAGCGGGAGCGCTCCGCGTCGTCTGCCCGCTAACCCCCGTAACGGGCAGACGACGACGGGCCCCGCCCCGCCCCGTCGGCCCCGGCGACGCGCCACGCGCGGCCGGGCCGACGGGGCCCGTGGTTTTTCAGCGGTTCTCGCCCGGGACCCACAGGACGTCGCCTACCTCCTTGTTGGCCGAGCGGGCCAGGATGAACAGCAGATCCGAGAGCCGGTTGAGATAGGTGGCGGTGAGCGCGTTCATCGAGTCCCCGTGCTCGGTGAGCGCCGCCCAGGTGGAGCGCTCGGCGCGGCGCACCACCGTGCACGCCTGGTGCAGCAGCGCCGCGCCCGGGGCGCCGCCCGGGAGGATGAAGCTGCGCAGCTTCTCCAGCCCCTCCAGGAAGCGGTCGCAGTCCGCCTCCAGCTTGTCGATGTAGCTCTGCTCCACGCGCAGCGGCGGATGGGCGGGGTCCGCCACCACCGGTGTGCACAGGTCCGCGCCCACGTCGAACAGGTCGTTCTGGACGCGGACCAGCACCTTGACGATCTCGGCGGGCAGTTGGCCCAGTGCGATGGCCACCCCGATCGCGGCGTTCGCCTCGTTGGCGTCGGCGTACGCGCCGATCCGCGAATCGGTCTTGGCGGTGCGGCTCATATCGCCGAGGGCGGTGGAGCCCGTGTCGCCGGTACGCGTATAGATACGGGTGAGATTGACCATGGCTCCGAGCCTACGTGGCGGCCCTACGCCCCGGCCCGCTGGAAGAGCCGTGCCCCGAGGGTGACGGCCACGGCCGCGAGCGCGGTGGCGACCAGCGCGGCCAGCGCGATCTTCCCGTCCCCGTACTCCCCGGCGAAGGCGGCCCGCACCCCGTCCACGAGATAGCGGAACGGCACGAAGTGCGAGGCGATGTCGAGCCAGCGGGGCCCGAGCGACATCGGCAGCAGGATGCCCGACAGCAGCATCGCGGGCATGGTGATGGAGTTGATGACCGGCGCGAACCCCTGCGGCGAGGACACCCGCATCGCCAGCGCGTAGGAGAGCGAGGCGAGCGAGATGGTCAGTACGCCGACGAAGACGAAGCCGATCGCCACGCCCAGCACCGGGGCGCGCAGCCCGAGCGCCACGGCGACGCACACCAGCACCAGGGACTGCCACAGCAGCTGGACGACGTCCTTGAGCACCCGGCCCATGAGCAGCGCCAGCCGGCTGACCGGGGTCACCCGCATCCGCTCGATGACGCCCGTACGGCGCTCGAGGATCAGCCCGATCCCTGTGAACGAGGCGCTGAACAGGCCGAGTTGGACGAGGATGCCGGGGACGATGGTCTGCCAGGAGCCGGCCCGGCCGCCGAGCGGCAGATCGGTGAGCAGCGGGCCGAAGAAGACGAGGAAGAGCAGCGGCTGGACCATCCCGAAGATCAGGGCGGGTTTGGAGCGCAGCGTCTGGCGGGCGTAGCGGCCGAATATCAGGGCCGTGTCGGAGACGAGACGAGGCATGGGGCCTTCTTCCGGGGCTTGCGGTAGGTGTCCTGGTCAGGCTTGCGGTAGGTGTCCTGGTCAGACGGCGAGCGGGGCGGGGTTCCGGGGGACGGTGCCGCGCCCGGTGATGGCGATGAAGGCGTCCTGGAGGGTGGCGTCCGGTGCGCCGCCGTGCTCGGCCTTGAGCCGCTCCGCCGTCCCCTCGGCGGCCACCAGGCCCTGGTCGACGATGACCAGCCGGTCGGACAGCGCCTCCGCCTCGTCCAGGTAGTGGGTGGTCAGGAAAACCGTCATGCCGAGCTCGGCGCGCAGCCGGCGGATCAACTGCCAGAGGTCGGCGCGGCTGCCGGGGTCGAGCCCGGTGGTCGGCTCGTCCAGGAAGAGGATCTCGGGCCGGTGGACCAGGCCGAGGGCGATGTCCAGCCGCCGCCGCTGCCCGCCGGAGAGCGCGGCGCAGGGGCGGTCCAGCAGCTCGGCCAGGCCCAGGTCCCGGGCCAGCTCCCCGGCGCGGGCGGTGGCCTCGGCCCTGCCCATCCGGTAGAGCCGCCCCTGGGTGACCAGTTCCTCCCGTACGGAGACGGTCGGATCGACCCCGCCGGACTGGGCCACATAGCCGATCCGCCGGCGCACCCCGGCCGGATCGCGGGCGAGGTCGTGCCCGGCGACGGTGGCGCTGCCGCCGGTGGGCGGGAGCAGCGTGGTGAGCATGCGCAGCGTGGTGGTCTTGCCCGCTCCGTTGGGTCCGAGGAAGCCGAGGATCTCACCGCGCTCGACGGTCAGGTCGATGCCGCGCACGGCTGCCACGGGGCCGCGCTTGGTCCGGAAGGTGTGGGTGAGGCCGTTCGTCGTGATGACTGCCATGGCACCCAGAAAAACAGAGGCGCACCAATTTTGCAATCACCCCAAAAATCAATGAGCCCCAGCGAAGTTAGGATGAGGCCATGGCGGAAGGGCTCAGGGAGCGGAAGAAACGGCAGACCAGGCAGCACATCTCGGACGTCGCGACCGGGCTGTTCATGGCGCGCGGCTTCGAGGCGGTCACGATCGCGGAGATCGCCGAGGCGGCCGAGGTCTCCGTCAACACGGTCTACAACTACTTCCCGACCAAGGAGGACCTCTTCGTCGACCGCGAGGAGGAGGTCGTCGACCGCCCCTCCCGGCTCGTACGGGAGCGCGCGGCCGGACAGTCGGCGGCGCGGGCGCTGATGGACCAGCTGCGCCAGGACATCCGCGAACGGCACCCTTATGTCGGGCTGAGCGAGGGCTATGACCGGTTCCGGCAGGTCATCGTGGAGTCCCCGACGCTGATGGCCAGGCTCTTCGCCATCCAGGGCAAGGCGGTCCACCAGCTCGGGGCCACCCTGCGCGAGGAGGCCGCCGCCGACCCCGAGGACCCCAGACCCGAGTTCATCGCCCATCAGCTCGTCGGGTTGCAGAACGCGGTGCTGCGCTCGATCATCCGCGGGCTCGCGGAGGGCGGCGGTGTGGACGCCGTCGCCGAGGATGCCCTCCGTAAGGTCGACGTCATGGAGTCGCTCCTGAGCGACACGGTCCTCAACTATGCGGCGAAGAACACACCGTGACGCGCGTTACGAGGGGCTGCCCGCGGGGGTGAACGGACGTTAAGGTCCGGCACATCGGACTGTCGACAGATCAGACGGACTGTCGGCGAAACAGCCGGAAGCTACCGAACAGAGAGGTGTGTGTCGTGGCCAAGAAGCTCGCGGTCATCGGAGCCGGACTCATGGGGTCCGGTATCGCGCAGGTCTCGGCCCAGGCCGGCTGGGACGTGGTGCTGCGCGATGTGACCGACGAGGCGCTGCGGCGCGGCACGGACACCATCCGGGCCTCGTACGACAAGTTCGTCTCCAAGGGCAAGCTGGAGGCGGAGGAGGCCGAGCGGGCGCTGGGCCGGATCACCACCACGACCGACCTCGAGGCCGCCGCCGACGCGGATGTCGTGGTGGAGGCGGTCTTCGAGAAGATCGAGGTCAAGCGGGAGATCTTCCGCACCCTCGATGAACTGGTCAAGGACGACACGATCCTGGCCTCGAACACCTCGGCCATCCCGATCACCAAGATCGCCGCGGCCACCCGGCGCCCGGAGCGGGTCGTCGGCACCCACTTCTTCTCGCCGGTGCCGATGATGCGGCTGTGCGAGCTGGTGCGCGGTCACAAGACGAGCGATGAAACCCTGGCCGCCGCACGGGAGTTCGCGGAGGGCGTCGGCAAGACCTGTATCGTCGTCAACCGCGATGTCGCGGGTTTCGTCACCACCCGGCTGATCTCCGCCCTCGTCGTGGAAGCGGCGAAGCTGTACGAGTCGGGGGTCGCCACGGCCGAGGACATCGACACCGCCTGCAAGCTGGGCTTCGGCCACGCGATGGGACCCCTCGCGACGGCCGACCTGACCGGCGTGGACATCCTGCTGCACGCCACCGACAACATCTACACCGAGTCGCAGGACGAGAAGTTCGCACCGCCGGAGATCATGCGCCGGATGGTCGATGCGGGGGACATCGGCCGGAAGAGCGGCGAGGGCTTCTACCGCTACTGAGGGCCTTGGTGCGGCGCCAGGCCCGGAACTCACCCTCCTGGGTGAATTCGGTATCGGTTCGCTTACAGACGGCAACTTCCTCGTGTGAGAGGCAGTCAGTTCTGTAGACAGAAATGGCGCATTGACGACACGACGCACCGTATTGGGGAGCGCATATGCACATCAGGGGCGACCACGCCGAGCTGGTCGTCGGGGGCCGACTGGACGTCCGGAGCGCGGCGGACGCCCGTACGGCCCTGCACACCGCCGTCGACGCGGGCGGCGGGGATCTCGTCCTCGACCTGACCGAACTGGACTCCTGGGACGCCACCGGGCTCGGGGTGATCATGGGCGTGCACCGCAGGGCCGGCCGGGTGGGCAGACGGCTGGTGCTGCGCGGGGTGCCGCCCCAGATGCAGCGGCTGCTGGTGGCCACCCGGCTGCACCGCATCCTCGCGATCGAAGGCGGACTGGAGGCGGAGTCCCTGCCGCGTGTCTGAGCGGCGGGGACCGCCTGCCCGGGGGCCGGTGGGTTACCCGGGGTGGCGTGGGCCACCTCCGGCGCGGTGGATACTGTGAGCAGGTCCAGGCCGTCTGATACGGCCCGGGGTTCGGTGAGCGCCGGACACATTCCCTACGGCGGCACCGGACCAGAAGCGAAGGCAGGCCGGGGAGCCTTACAGCACGCCACGCATCTGGGGGGCAAGGACATTGGACCCGAAGAACCGCGGATCGCAGGAGCACGGTCACGACGAGGCCGCGCCGGGTGCGGCTTCCGGTGCGTCGCGTGCGGCGGACAGCCCGGGCGACGGCTCGTCGCCGCGCCCGCCCGCGCCGCCGGGGCCGACGGGGGACGT
>NZ_JAAAYH010000047.1:0-34274 GCF_018035285.1 Streptomyces sp. MK37H
CCAAGGCGTACGGCGGCGATCTGGTGGCACAGGCCGCGGCGGCGGCCATGCGGTCGGTGACCGACGGCAAGTCGCCGCACTCGATGCACAGCTACTTCCTGCGCCCCGCCGACATCGGCGCCGAGGTGCGCTACGAGGTGGAGGTGGTGCGCGACGGCCGCGGCTACAGCACCCGGCAGGTGCGCGGCTACCAGAACGGCAAGCCGCTGTACGTCTGCCTGGCCGGATTCGCCGCGGGCGAGGCCGGTGCGGCCTTCCACACCGACTTCGCCGAGGACGTGCCCGACCCGGAGAGCCTGCCGAGTTCGGCGGAGTACCTCGCCGAGCGCGGTGGCGGCTCCATGACCGAGGAG
The DNA here is from genome assembly GCF_018035285.1 of Streptomyces sp. MK37H. Taxonomy (NCBI): domain Bacteria; kingdom Bacillati; phylum Actinomycetota; class Actinomycetes; order Kitasatosporales; family Streptomycetaceae; genus Streptomyces; species Streptomyces sp. MK37H. Next base: position 354 of record NZ_JAAAYH010000047.1, read on the forward strand.
TCCAAGGCGTACTGGTCCGGCGGCCGCGGCTTCGACATGCGGCACATCCCCGGCCCGGTCTATCTCACCGTCGAGGGAGAGCGCCTTCCGCACCAGGCGGTCTGGCTTAGGCCCTTCGACCCGCTGCGCCCGGTCGACGGGCTGACCGACACCCAGCGGGACCTGGCCGCCCTGGCGTATGTGTGCGACTACACCATCCTCGAACCCGTGCTGCGGGTGCTCGGCCTGCCCTGGGCCAGGCCCGGGCTGGTCACCGCGAGCCTCGACCACGCGATGTGGTTCCACCGCCCGGGGCCGGTGGACGGCTGGCTGCTCTACGTCCAGGAAGCCGTCGCCGCCGACGCGGGCCGGGGCCTGGGCACGGGGCGCTTCTTCACGCGCGATCACCGCCACCTGGCCACCGTGGTCCAGGAGGGCCTGATCCGCCCCACCTGATCCGCCGCTCTCCCCGGCGGGCTCCCGGAAGGACTCTTCCGTGACTCTTCCGCTCCCCCTCTCGCCCTCGGCGCACCTCGACACCTTCACCCGCGACCAGCTGCCCCCCGCACATCTGTGGCCGGCCCTCGAGTTCACCACGCCGGAACTGCGCTACCCGGACCGGCTCAACGCGGCCACCGAGCTCATCGACACCCCCACCGCGCTGTTCGGGCCCGGCCGCCCCGCCCTGCGCACCCCGTCCGGCGAGGTGTGGACATACGGCGAACTGCGCATCCGCGCCCATCAGGTGGCTCAGGTGCTCACCGAGGACCTGGGCCTGGTGCCGGGACAGCGGGTCCTGCTGCGCTCGCCCAACAACCCCTGGACCGTGGCGGCCTGGCTCGGCGTCCTCAAGGCGGGTGGCGTGGTGGTGACCACGATGGCCGCCCTGCGCACCCGGGAACTCGGCCCCGTAGCCGAGCGCACACTGCCGTCGATCGCCCTGGTGGACCACCGGTTCACCGATGACGTCCGTACGGTCCGGGACACCGTGCTGCCCGGGCTGACGGTGGTGGAGTACGGCGGCAGCGGCCCGGAGGATCTGGTGGCCAGGGCCGCGGCCAAGTCCGGTGAGTTCACCAACGTGGACACCGCCGCCGACGATGTGGCGCTGCTCGGCCCCACCTCCGGGTCCACCGGCGCGCCCAAGATCACCATGCATTTCCACCGGGACATCCTGTCCATCGACAACACCTTCGGCCGCCACACCCTGGGCCTGGTCCCGGACGACCTGGTGGCCTGCACCGCGCCCCTGGCCTTCACCTTCGGCCTCGGCATGCTGGTCGTCTTCCCGCTGCGGGCCGGAGCCTGCGCCCTGCTCACGGAGTCCGCCACTCCCCCACAACTCGCGGAGCTCGTACGGCGGCACGGCGTCACCGCCCTGGCCACCGCGCCCACCGCCTACCGGGCGATCCTGCGCGAGGAGGCCGAGCAGCAACTCGCCGGGCTGCGCGTCGGCGTGTCCGCGGGCGAACACATACCCCGCGCCACCTGGCAGGAGCTGCGGACACGCATCGGTCTCAGGGTCGTCGACGGCATCGGCGCCACCGAGCTGCTGCACATCTTCATCTCCGCGGCCGGAGACGACATCCGGCCCGGCGCCACGGGCAAGGCGGTCCCCGGCTACCGCGCCACCATACTCGGCCCCGACGGCGCGGAACTCGGCCCCGGGGAGCCGGGCAGACTCGGGGTCATCGGCCCGGTCGGCTGCCGCTATCTGGGCGGCGAACGCCAGCGGGACTACGTCCTGGAGGGCTGGAACATCACCGGTGACATCTTCCACCGGGACGAGGACGGCTACTTCCACTACCACGCCCGCAGCGACAGCATGATCGTCTCCTCGGGATACAACATCGGCGGCCCCGAGGTGGAGGCCGCCATCGACACCCACCCGGATGTTCTCGAATCCGCCGTCGTGGCCCGCCCCGACGCCGAGCGCGGCTCGATCGTGTGCGCCTTCGTGGTGCTGCGGGACGGTGTGCCCGGCGACGCGGCCAAGGCGAAGGAGATCCAGGACCACGTCAAACAGGTCCTGGCGCCCTACAAGTACCCGCGCGAGGTGCGGTTCCAGCACGCCCTGCCGCGCAACACCAGCGGCAAACTGCAGCGTTTCAAGCTGCTGCGCACGGTCATCGAGGACGAGCCGGCCGCCGAGGCCGTCGCCGAGAGTTGAGAGGAACCCCCTTGAAGATCGCGATCATCGGCGGCGGTCCAGGCGGGCTGTACTTCGCGGCCCTGATGAAACAGCTCGACCCCGCCCACGAGATCACCGTCTGGGAACGCAACGCCCCCGACGACACCTTCGGCTTCGGCGTCGTCTTCTCCGACGAGACCCTCGGTGGCATCGAGAACGCCGACACCACCATCGCCCAGGGCATGGCCCGGCGCTTCGCCCGCTGGACCGACATCGACATCCACTACCAGGGCGAGAGCCACACCGTCGGCGGCCAGGGCTTCGCCGCCATGAGCCGCAAGGAACTGCTCCGCCTGCTCCAGGAGCGCTGCCGCGACCTCGGCGTCACCCTGCGCTTCTCCACCCCCGCCCCGGACGCCGATGGGCTGTGTGCGTCGTACGACCTGGTGGTGGGGGCCGATGGCGTCAACTCCCTCGTACGGGCCGCCCACGCGGAGGTCTTCCGCCCCTCCCTGGACCGTCGGCACAGCAAGTACATGTGGCTCGGCACGGACCGGGTCTTCGAGGCGTTCCAGTTCTTCGTCAAGCAGACGGAATGGGGCGTCGTACAGGTGCACGGCTACCCCTACTCCGCCACCGGCTCCACCTTCATCGTCGAGATGCACGAGGACGTCTGGCGGCGGGCGGGCTTCGACGCCACCGAAGGAGCCGACTTCGCACCGGGCGCCTCCGACGAGCATGCGGTGGCGCGCGTCCGCGAGCTCTTCGCCGACGAACTCGACGGCCACCAGGTGTTCGCCAACAACTCCAAGTGGCTGAACTTCACGACCGTACGCAACGAGCGCTGGCACCACGGCAACCTCGTGCTCATCGGAGACGCCGCGCACACCGCGCACTTCTCCATCGGCTCGGGCACCAAGCTGGCGATGGAGGACGCGCTCGCCCTCGCCGCCTGTCTGCATGAACACCCCGATGCCGAGGGGGCGCTCGCCGCCTACGAGGCCGAGCGGCGCCCGGTCGTGGAGTCCACCCAGCGGGCGGCGCAGGGCTCGCTGGAGTGGTTCGAGAACATCGGGATGTACGTCCACCAGGAGCCGACCCAGTTCTGCTTCAACCTGCTGACCCGCTCCCGCCGCATCACCTATGACAACCTGCGCACCCGCGACCCGGAGTTCGCCGACCGGGTCGATGTGGCCTTCGCCGCCGCGCAGGGCCTCGACGGCGTGGCACCGGCGATGTTCCAGCCGTACCGGCTGGGTGAGTTGGAGCTGAAGAACCGGGTGATCGTGTCCCCGATGGACATGTACTCCGCCGTCGAGGGCGTGCCCGGCGACTTCCACCTCGTCCACCTGGGCTCCAAGGCCATGGGCGGCGCCGGACTGGTGATGACCGAAATGGTGTGTGTCTCGCCCGAGGGCCGCATCACCCCCGGCTGCACCGGCCTGTGGAACGACGAGCAGGGCGATTCCTGGCGGCGGATCGTCTCCTTCGTCCACGAGCGGAGCACCGCCCGTATCGGCCTCCAGCTCGGCCACTCGGGCCGCAAGGGCTCCACCCGGCTGATGTGGGAGGGCATGGACGACCCGCTGCCGCAAGGCAACTGGGAGGTCGTCGGACCGTCCCCGCTGCCGTACGGCCCCGGCTCGGCCGTGCCGCGCGAGCTCACCCGCGCCGATATGGACCGGATCGCCGCGGACTTCGTGGCCGCCGCCCGCCGGGGCGCCGAGGCCGGGTTCGATCTGCTCGAACTGCACTGCGCGCACGGCTACTTGCTGTCCTCCTTCCTCTCCCCGATCGCCAACCGCCGCACCGACGCGTACGGCGGCCCGCTGGAGAACCGGCTGCGTTTCCCGCTGGAGGTCTTCGACGCCGTACGGGAAGTCTGGCCCGTGGAACGGCCGGTGATCGTGCGCATCTCCGCCACCGACTGGGTGCCGGACGGCAACACCGAGCATGACGCCGTCGAGATCGCCCGCGCGTTCATCGCCCACGGCGCGGACGCCATCGACGTCTCCTCCGGCCAGGTCACCAAGGACGAGCGCCCCGCCTTCGGCCGCTCCTACCAGACGCCGTTCGCCGACCGCATCCGCCACGAGGTGGCCGCCGCCACCGGGGCCGCGGTCATCGCGGTGGGCGCGATCGCCTCGTACGACGACGTCAACTCGCTGCTGCTGGCGGGCCGCGCCGATCTGTGCGCCGTGGGCCGCACCCATCTGTACGACCCCCACTGGACCCTGCACGCGGCGGCCGAGCAGGAGTACCGGGGCCCGGCCGCCGCATGGCCGGTGCAGTTCGGCGCGGGCGGCCGCAAGCCTCCGGCCGCGCGCACCGACGCCGTAAGGCCCCGGCTGTCACTGCACCGGCCCGACCCCGCCGACCAGGCCGTTCATCTGCGCTGGACCCCGACGCGTGCTCCGGCCCCCGTGCCCTGAGGGGGGTGGAAGGGGTGCCGGAACCGGGTGTCAGCCCGTCGCCGCCGCCCGGTATGGGCGGAAGAAGGCGCGCAGCTCCTCCGCGTAGAGCTCGGGCTCCTCGAACGGCGCGAAGTGTCCGCCGCGCGCGGGCTCGGTCAGCCGCACGAGGTTCGTCGTGCGCTCCAGCCACGCCCGCGGCGGGCGGACGACGTCGCCGCGGAAGAGCGAGAAGCCGGACGGCACCTCGACCCGGCGGGCGTGCTGCGCGAGCGGGATGGCGGCGTTGGCTCGGTACATGCGCATCGCGGAGCCGATCGTCCCCGTGAGCCAGTAGAGCGTGACATTGGTGAGGATCTCGTCCTTGGTGTAGCTCCGCTCGATGTCACCGTCGCAGTCGCTCCACGCCCGCAGCTTCTCGACGATCCACGCGGCGAGCCCGGCGGGTGAGTCGGTGAGCCCGAAGGCGGCGGTCTGGGGCTTCGTACTGTGCATGGCGGCGTAGGCGCCCTCGGCCGCGCTCCAGGCCGCGACCTCCTCGAACCAGGCGCGCTCCTCGGGCGTGAGGTCCGCCGGGTCGCCGGTGAAGCGGGGGAGGCCCCCGTCCGTGCGGTGCACGGCCACCACCCGGTCGGGGTGGTCGAGCGCGAGGTAGCGGCTCACATGGCTGCCGAGGTCCCCGCCCGCCGCGCCGAACCGCTCATAGCCGAGGACGTCCATCAGCTCGGCCCACAGCCCGGCGACGGCGATGGAGTCGAGCGGCTGGCCGGTGGGCCGGTCGGAGTACCCGTAGCCCGGAATGTCGGGCACGACCACGTCGAACGCGTCGGCGGGGTCGGCGCCGTGCGCACCGGGGTCGGTGAGGTGCGGGATGACCTTCGTATAGCGCCAGAACGAGTCCGGCCAGCCATGGCTGAGCACCAGCGGCAGAGCGGGTCCGGCCGGGGCGGCGGCCCGGATGTGGGCGAAGTGGATCCCGAGACCGCCGAGCCGGACACGGAACCGGGGCAGCCGGGCGAGCGCCGCCTCCTGCGCCGCCCAGTCGAACCCGTCCGCCCAGTAGGCGACGAGCTCACGGAGGTAGGCGAGGTCGGTCCCGAGCGCCCACCCGGCGTCCTCGGGCGCGTCCGGCCAGCGCGTCGCGCGCAGCCGCGCGCGGAGGTCCTCGAGGGCGGCGGGGTCGGTCCGCGGGGTGAAGGGCTCGGGTCGGGGCATGGCGTCCGGCATGCCACGTACCCTACAAGCCGCCCATGTCAGTCGTCTGGGATGCCGGCCAGCCGTACTCATCCGGAGCCGGGTCGCCGCGGGGCGATTCAGGTCGATTGGCGGCGGCGATACGCTTGCGTCTTCGCGCGGTTGCCGCACAGCTGGGGTGAACACCATTTGGCCCGGCCGGGGCGGGAGTTGTCGTAGAACACCCATTGGCAGTCGGGGGCCGGACACATCCTGAGCCGATGCCAGGTCCCGTTCACCGTGGCGGTCAGCGCGGACATGACGATGTGCGCGAGGGCGGTGTCCACGGGGTCGGCGGCGATGGTCAGGTGGGCGCCGTGACCGGCCGTCAGTGTGACGTGGAAGGAGTAGCCGACCGGGGCATCGCCGCCCTGGCCGTCACCCTCGGCGTCCTGGCGCAGCGCGGCACGCAGGGCCGTGCGCAGCTCGTGGGCTCTGGTCAGGTGGCCCTGATGGGCGGGTGCGCCGCGACTGACCGGCCCGGTCGGTCAGTCCGCCGGGCTCCAGGGCCGCGTCGACGGCCCGGGTGTCCGCGTCGTCATGGCCGGAGCCACCGCACGCGGTGAGCAGCAGGCGGGGGCGAGCAGGAACTCCGCGGTACGGCGGGCGGAGCGGAGCACGGGCAGCCTCGGCGGTCGGGACTCGTACGCGGAGCCTGGCCTACGGACGTCCTCCGCGCACCGGGCGCGGAGGTGCCGGCAGGTCTTCGGACTCGGACTCGTCCGGACGGGGCCGGACGGGGCCCCTTCCCGGTGCTCGTTCGCGACGGCCCCACGGCCGTCACGGACTCCTCCCAGTGGTGTCACATGCCCCGCCCGTCCCCCTCACCGCTGCCTCACCGCTGCGCGTCAGTTCCGGATTCGCACCGGATTCCCTGGCCTCGGATGTGGCACGACTGGCTCCCCGAGACCACCAACAGCGTCGAACGGCCACGTCTCACGGTCAGTTCGGCCGCCGGCGGGCCTGCTTCACCTCGCGGTCCACGGCCCAGGCGTCGCCGACCGGCCCGAGGTGGCCGAGCTTGTCGGGGTTGACCACCGTGCGAATCGTCTGGATCTGCCCGTCGAGCACATCGAGGACCAGGGTGTGGAGCACCTTGCCGTCCCGGTCGCGGAAGATCGCGCCGGGCTGGCCGTTGACCTCGCGCGGCTCCAACGACACATCGATCCGCAGCAGCCAGGGAAAGACATTGCCCAGCAACCGCGCCACGTTCTCCGCGCCCATGACGGCCCTGGCCAGCTGCGGGGCCTTGCCGCCACCGTCCCCGACCAGCCGCACATCGGCGGCCAGCAGCTTCCGCAGCCCGCCCACATCGCCGTCCTTCAGCGCGTCGAAGAACCGCGTGGCCAGCTCCTGCCGCTCCTGCCGGTCCGCCGCGAACCGCGGCCGCCCGGCCTGCATGTGGCGCCGCGCCCGCACCAGCAACTGCCGGCATGCCGCCTCCGACCGCCCCACCGCCGTGGCGATCTCGTCGAACCCGAAGGCGAACACCTCCCGCAGCACGAACACCGCCCGCTCCAGCGGGCTGAGCCGCTCCAGGAGCAGCAGCGCCGCCATCGACACCGAGTCGGCCAGTTCCACCGCCCGGGCCGGATCCTGATACGGATCGCTGAGCAGCGGCTCGGGGAACCACGGGCCCACGTACTCCTCCCGTCGCACCCGCGCGGAGCGCAGCACATCGATCGAGATGCGCGTCACCGTGGCCGACAGATACGCCTTGGCCGACGTGGGCCGGGTGGCCGAGCCGTCGAAGCGCAGCCAGGTTTCCTGCACCGCGTCCTCGGCCTCGCTCACACTGCCCAGGATCCGGTAGGCGATCGAGAACAGCAGCGGCCGCAGCTCCTCGAACTCCTCGACCTTGCTCACGCCGATTCCCCCCTGAACGACCGGCCGGACAGACTGGCGCCGATCAATGGAACTGCCCGACCTGGTAGTTGCCCGCCGGCTGCTGGGTGATGACGTTCAGCCGGTTCACCATGTTCATGAACGAGACCAGGATCACCAGGGCGGTGAGCTGCTCCTCGTCATAGTGCTTGGCGGCGTTCGCCCACACCTCGTCGCTGACGCCACCGGCCGCGTCCGCGACCCGGGTCCCCGCCTCCGCCAGCTCCAGCGCGGCACGCTCGGCGTCGGTGAAGACGGTGGCCTCCCGCCATGCCGCCACCAGGTTGAGCCGCACGGCGGTCTCACCGGCCGCGGCGGCTTCCTTGGTGTGCATGTCGAGGCAGACGGCGCAGCCGTTGATCTGGCTCACGCGCAGCGCCACCAGCTCCTGCGTGGCGGGCGGCAGCGGCGAGTCCTTGACCGCCCTCCCGGCCGCCATGACGGGCTTGAGGACCTTGCCCGCGGTCAGGCTGGCGGAGTAGTTCAGTCGCGCGTCCATGGTGTGCTCCTCCGTGGTTGTCAGTGGCTACACCCCTGAGACGAGGTGGCCCGACCCCCTGTGACATGGACACATGTGACCTGCGTCTCCCCGCCACCGGGCCCACTGGGCCAAACAGTTGTACGCTACGGCTCGGTCCGATCAACGGAATACAACGGGGAGACAGAGATCATCGTGAGCGAGCGCACCGGCAGAATACGTTCCCCTCGTGCCTACTCCGCCGTCTCGGGGGTGCTCACCGGGACAATCGCCCTGTACATCGCGCTTGTCGCCTTCGGTAACATCACCGACTTCGACACCAATCAGCAATTCGTCCGCCATGTTCTGGCGATGGACACCACATTCAAGGACGACGACCTGATGTGGCGGGCCATCAAGTCCACCGCGCTCCAGGACACCGCCTACGTCGCCATCATCGTCTGGGAGAGCATCGCCGCCCTCGTCCTCCTCGCCGCGACGGCCATGTGGGGCGCGGGATTGCGCGGAGGCAGCGTCCGCCGCGCTCGTCAGGCCAGCACCGTGGGGCTGTTGATGCTGATGGTGCTGTTCGGCGCCGGGTTCATCGCCATCGGCGGCGAATGGTTCGCCATGTGGCAGTCCAAGCAGTGGAACGGCCTGGAGGCCGCCACGCGTGTCTTCCTGATCTCCGGGATCGTGCTGCTGCTCATTCACCTGCTCGCGACCGAGCGGACCGAGACCGACTCCGCGGACTGACCGGGACTCCACGGACTGATCGAGCGGTCGGAAGCCGCCCCGCTCCCCCTCGGAAGTGACAACGGACTCGTCGTTGCCGCGGACTCTTGACAGTGACCTGAGTCACCTTTAACGTCCGCAGCAACGCTCCGTGAGAGCGCTCTCTCGACGGCCCCGCGTGACCACACCGCTGGGCTCTCTCCCGCTCTTTCGCTCTTCCCGTGTGCGCACGGAAAGGAGAGTCATGTCGCCTACACCTCCGCGCTTCCCGCCGTTACGGCGCGCCCTCGGCCGCTGGCGAGCTCCGGGTGTCGTCCTCGCCGCCGTCGGCCTCATCCTGTCCCTGCTGTCCACCGGCTCGGCCAGTGCGCGGGCCGAGTTCCGCGCCACCGACAAGGTCGCGTCGAGCCCGCGGAGCACCAAAGAACTGGTGCGCGTCGCGGAGTTCGTCGCCGAGTGCCCGTTCACCCATCGGCTGCCGGACGACCCGATCGTGTTCCCGGGGCTCCCCGGCGCCTCCCATATGCACAGCTTCTTCGGCAACGACTCGACCAACGCACACACCGATCTGGCCGCCCTGAAGAGGGGCCGGACCAGCTGCAGCCCGACCGCCGACCTGTCGTCGTACTGGACCCCCACCCTCTACGCCAACGGCAAGGAGGTCGAACCCACCGGCACCACCTTCTACTACCTCGGTGAAGGCGTGCGCGACGATGTGATCGCGACCATCAAGCCGCTCCCCGAGGGGCTGCGGATCGTGGCGGGCAACGCCAAGGCCACCGGGGTCGGCGACCCCACGTCCATCGCACGCTGGTCGTGCCTGCACCACGGAGAGGTCAACCCCTCCAAGGACTTCGTGAACTGCCCGTCCGACTCGATGCTGGAGTCCTACCTCGACTTCCCCCAGTGCTGGAACGGGAAGGATCTGGACTCCCCCGACCACAAGAGCCACATGGCGTACCCGGTCGGTGGCCAGTGCCCGGCGACCCACCCGGTGGCCGTGCCGAAACTGCGCCAGGTGCTCCGCTACCCGGTCAACGGCGACCCCGCGCGGCTCAAGCTGGCATCGGGCGCCGGATACACCATGCATGGTGACTTCTTCAACGCCTGGCCCGAGGACGAGATGGCCCGGCGGGTGCGTGACTGCATCAATGTGATCGTCAAGTGTGGCGCCGACGGCCGTCCCTGACCGGGAAGGAGAACGCACAGCCCGGCAGGACGGCCCCGCCCTGCCGGTGGGCGGAGCCCCGTGACGGGGGGCTCCGCCCACACCCACACCCACACCCACGAGTGACGAGGGGAGTCGGCATGACAGCGGCCACCGCCGTGCGGCGCGCGGCGTCCGTAGCGGTGCTGGTGGTGCTGCTCGCCGCGGGATGCGGCGAGGGCAGCGGGAAGCCGTCGGGCGAGGCGCCGTCCACGTCGGCGGCGCGGCACCCCGCCACGGGGGCCCCGAGCGGGCAGGCGACGTCGGGGACGTTCAACTCCAGCGACATCGGCTGGATCCAGCTGATGATCGCGATGGACGACCAGGTGGTGCTCCTGCTGGACCTGGTCCCGGGCCGCTCCTCCGACGCGGCGGTGGAGAAGTGGGCGAAACCGGTGGCCACCGCCTGTCGCGGCGAACTCGTCCGGCTGCGGAAGCTGCTCGCCCGGGCGGGCGTACCCGACACCAATCCCCACGAGGGGCACGACATGCCCGGCATGGTGACGGAGGACGAACTGCGCACCATCGAGCGGGCGAAGGGCACCGCCTTCGACGCGCTCTTCCTCGCGGCCATGCGCGAACACCTCGACCAGGCGGCGAAGATCGCCCACTCGGAGCGCTCGGCCGGCGCCGATCCGGCCACCAAGAAACTGGCCGCGAGCGTGGAGCGGACATCGCACACCTGGCGCGCCCGCCTCCCTTAGGGCCTCCCGGGCGGCGGTGGCCGCACCACGGGCCCCGCTACAGCGTGTTGGCGCCGGTCAGCTGGGGCGAGTACGCCAGGCACACGGGCGGCGGTGGCGGGTCGAGGCGGGTGTGTTCGGCCGCGCCGTGGACGATCCGTCCGCCGACCAGGGTGAGCACCGAGGTCCGGCGCGACGCGTAACGCATCACAGGCGACCCGCAGCGGCGGTTCGGGCCGGCCGCGGCGCGACGGCCATCAGGCGGGCGGCCCCACGGCAGCGGTTCAGGCGGGCGCCGGCGCCACGGCGGTCAGGCAGGCGGCAACGCGGCGGCGGCCGACCCGGCGAGATCGGTGGCCAGTTCGCAGGGCCGCCCCTTGCGGCCCGCCCCCTTGAGGACGAGGGCCACCCGCTCGGTGCCCTTCACCCGGTCCAGGCCGGTGTAGTCACGGTGCACCACCTCGACGCGGCAGCTCCCCGGGCCCTCGTCCTCCGGCAGCACGATGGCCTGGTGATCGCTGAGCTCGGTGGACCGGGCACCCTTGTCGCGCGGCAGATCGCCCTGGTCGAAGCGCAAGTCCACCTCGAACGCGCGGGTGGTGGACTTCCACTGGCACTCCCAGCGGCCGAACCCGACGTCCGGGTCCCGGGCGTCGATCCCGGGCACCTTCTCCAGCGCCTTGACGTCGAGCAACGTACACGCGTCCAGGTGCGCCAGCGAACTGGACGGAAAGTCCGGGGAACGCCGGGGGATCTCACCGCGGTTGAGCACCTTGACCGCGACTCCCGCGGCACGATCTGCGGTGTCGCACAGCGGCTCCTTGACCTCGTCGGGCTGTCTCGCGGCCGCGGTGACCCGGAGGCTGTTGTCGCGGGCGCCGGTCACCGCCACGGCCCGCTCGCACTCGTCGTCCTCGGCGGTGCGCTCCACGACGGTGACCCTGCCCTCGGTCTTCCTCGCCACGCCCTCCGGCAGCGAATCGGCGTCGAGCTCCACCCTGACGTCCACGACCTCCTCGCTCCGCTCCTTCAGGAGGACGTCGCACCGGTTGAAGTTGCCGTAGTCACGGTCGAGTCGGGCCTCGTCGTACCGATGGAACACGGTGGCGTTCAGCAGGGCGCACGGGTCGGCCGTGCGGGGGTCGCCGATGAAGCCCGCGGCGGCCGTTTTGTCCGGTGCCGGGGTGGCCTTGTCCCCGTCTTCGTCTCCCAGGCTCATCACGATGAACGGAACGGCGATGGCCAGTGCCGCGACGGCGGCGGCGCCTGCCAGAAGTAAGGGACGGCGCCGGACCAGCGTCGCCGTGCGGCGCTGCGGCCCTCCCGCCGGGACCTCGCCGCGCGTCAGGACGTCCGTGTAGGGCGTTGTCGACGGGATCATCGGGAGGGTTGGGAACTGGTCCGGGGGTCCCGCGATGTCCGTGAGGGCGCTGAGCGCCTCGGCGGCAGTGGGCCGGGCCCCGGGGTCGCGCTGGAGCATCGCGGTGAGGATGGATCCGAGCGGCCCGACCTGGGGGCTGATGGCCTCCATCCGGACCGCCCGCCCGGCGCCGCGCATCGGCGGGGTCCCGGTCACCAGCCAGTACATCGTGGCGCCGAGCGAGAACACATCGGACGCACGCTCGGGCGCTCCCCGGAACGCCTCGGGGGCGGCGAAGAACGGGGTGAGGCTGACCGGCCCGTTGGGCGTGATCGTCTCACTGCCGTCCACCCGGTACGCGGCGCCGAAGTCGGTCAGCTTGGCGACCCTGTCGGGGGTGATCACGATATTGCCGGGCTTGACGTCGCAGTGCACGATGCCCTTGTCGTGCAGGGCCGCCAGCGCGGCCGCGATCTGCGCCCCGATGTATGCCGCGAGTTCGGGGGCCATCTTCACCGGGACGTCCAGGCTGCCGCCGGTCACATGCTCCATCACCAGCCAGAACGTGGCGTTCCTGCCCTTGCCCGCGCGGACGGCGTCATAGAGGGTGACCACGTTCGGATGGCTGAACTTCGCCAGAGCGCGGGCTTCGGCCAGCAACTCGTCGAAGTCGGCCTGACTGTTGTCCTCGAGCAAGGCCCGCTTGAGGACGACGGACCGGCCCAGCTCCGTGTCGACGGCGAACCAGACCGCGCCTCTCCCTCCCTCGACGGGCCCCTTGGTGAGCCGGTACTTGCCGACCTTCTCCCCCCGCCGCACGACGACACTCCCCCCTACGAGACCGAACCGCTGCTGTCTGCCGTTAGCGCACGCGGATCGAACTTACTGCGTACGCGGAAAGACACGTACCGTTTGCGGCGTGCGTGAGGGCGGTACGGGGCTCGGCGCGCGCCGGAGGCGCGTGGGACCTGGCCGATTGAGAAGGGAATTCACCCACCACTCCAGAAATCTTCACCTTTGTGGAGGTTACGGTGTCGCGGGAGCACATGCGACGGGGGCAGGCGCCACGGTCACATGCCATCGGTGCGCGTTTGCGGGTCGCGTCGATGCCGGGCCTCCCCACGACGGGTGAGACCCGGCACTGACGGCACGCCCGGCACCGCACCGCCCTTCCGGCTAGGAGTGGGTGACCCTGAGGCCGGATATGTGGACCTCGCCGTAGTTGTCATCGTCGCAGGGGTCCGAGTTGTCGCAGTTGGCCTGGGTGTACGCCCCCGCCTTGAAGTAGTTGGTGTCGCCGTCGGAGGAGATCGTGGTCTCACGCTCCCCGTTGTAATAGGCGTCGATCTTCCCGTTCCGCGCCACGAACTTGGCCTCGAACTCGGTGCCCAGCTCATAGTCGTCGGTGACGAGGTGGTGGTGGGCGTCGTCGCCGTCGGTGATGTAGAGCTTGCTGCCTTCGAGACGGAAGACCGTGACATCGTCGTCCCCGCCGTGGATCTGGGCGCCGACGAGGTGCGGCTTCTCCTTGGGGAGCGCGGTGAACGCCTCCTTGACCACGAGGGTGTGGGTGCCCTCGCTGGTCGACCAACTGGCCTCCTCCTCCCCGTCATCGGTCATCTCCCGCAGCTCGGCGCGCGGGTAGTTGGAGCCGCCCGTCGTCACGCCGTTGACGGCGGACCGGAACTGGACCGCGTCGCAGTCCCCGGTGACCTGGAACCAGGGCCTGGCGGAGAAGGTGGCGAGATCGGGCTGTGTGATGTCGGTCGGGTCCTCGTCCTCGCCGGTGGGCAGGGTCAGCTTCCAGTTGGTCAGGTCGAGGACGTCGGCGGGGTACTCGCACTGGGCGGCCGGGGTGTGGTGGCGGGCGGGAATGTCGGCCTGCGCCGGCAGCGCGAGGGCGGCCGTCGAGGCGGCCACGGTGATGCCCGCGAGGACGACGATGCGCATGCACCTCATGGGGGTGATCCTTCCTGTTCGTTCGGCGACAGGCATGATTCGCCGCCGTTTCCGGGACGGGTCCCGGAAACGGGCGGTCACCGCGGAGCGGCTCGGGCTACGCCTCCGGCGCGGGATCGGGCCAGAGGGCGTCGTCCTCGATGAGGTCCAGATCGGGCGGCACGAGCGTCGTGGACTCCACCAGCCCCTTGAGCAGGTTGTGCAGCAGCCCGTTGTCGGCGGGGCGGCCCTGCGACTTGTCGTGCATCACCGGGTATCTGAAGCCGGTGCTGTGCAGACGGCGGCGTACGGCCTCGACCCGGTACTCGATCTTGCGCTCGTTCCAGCCCGCGCCCGGGCGGAGGTACGTGAGCTGCTTGGCCGCCGTGGCGTACGTCAAGGGGCGCGGATCCTCCTCGTACAGCAGATACCGCTGGCCGAGGACGACCAGCAGCAGCCGTTCGTCGTCGTCGAGCGGCCAGATCTCCGGCCGAAGCGTCTCGGCGCGCCGCCGCGACACCGGCCCCTGGTCGTCGTGGCCCGCCACATACAGCTCGACCAGGTGCTCACGGTAGCCGGAGCCCTTGACGAAGAGCGGGGTGTAACCGGTGTCGAGCGGGATCGGCTCGGTGCTGAGGTGCATCATCGTGCCGCGGGGCAGCCGGACGAGCTGCCGCCCGGTGTTACGCAGCCACCACTGCCCCTGGCGATACGTCAGCTCGCCGTGGCGCCGGCTCACCCGGAGGTCGTCCACGCCGACACCCAGATCCACATCCGGCTTCTCGCCCCGCCCGAAGCGGACCGTCAGCCCCGGCCGGGGCGGGGCGCTGAGGTCGCCGGTCACCGTGCGGGCGTGCAGCATGCCGGGCGTGCTGGGCGCGACTCCGCGCGCGAGGCTGGCGGAGAGGGGCATCGGCGGTCTCCTCGGTTCGGGCGATTCTCGACACGCGCGCGGACACGCACACCCACCAGGGTCCGTGCCCTCCCCCGGGACCCGTCCCGAGGCAGCCCGACGCACGGGAGGATGCCCCGTCGCACCGGCTCATCGGCCTGTGCGCGGTTACGACGGCACGCTCGCTCCCAGGCGTTGTGCCATCGCCTTCGCGCCGCCCAGGACCAGCTCGACGTAGTGTTCCTTCTCCGCGTCGCCCCATCGCGGGGTGGGCACCGAGATGCTCATGGCTGCCACGCAGTTGCCGAGGCGGTCGTACACGGGGGCGGCGACGCAGGCCGCGTGGTCGTTGGACTCGCAGAACTCCTCGGTCCAGCCGCGCTCGCGGGCCGTCTCGATTTCGGACAGCAGCCGCTTGCGTGTGGAGATGCTGTTGGAGGTCATCTGCTTCAGCGACTTGTCGTTCGGGAACAGCTCATCGAGCTCCCGGGCCGAGAGGGCGCTCAGCAGGGCCTTTCCGCCCGCGGTGCAGGAGGCGGGCAGGCGGCTTCCCACCTGGGAGACCAGCCGGACCGAGTACTTGCTGTCGATGCGCACGATGAACACCGCGAATCCGCCGTCGCGCACGACGACCTGGACCGTTTCGCCGCATGCCCGCGCCACCTCACCGGCGCACTCCCGGCCCACGGTGGCGAGGTCGAGCCCGCGTTCGTAGCCGGCACCGAGACGCAGGGCGCTGAGCCCCATCGCGACGCGTCCGGTCTCCTTGGAGATCGTCACATAGCCGCGGTCGGCCAGTGTGTTGACGAGTTCGTGCGTGGTGGCACGGGGCAGGCCGAGGTGTTGGGTGATCTCCGGAACCCGTAGCCCCTCATCCTGGTCGATGAGCAGTTCCAGGATGTCCAGGCCCCGGCGAAGGGCCGGAGCGGTGAGACGCGCCACGATGGCCTCCCAGCACACGTTTCAGCGGAACACGTTTCCGCAGACGGTGTCCAAAATATCAGACGTTCCGGGTCCGGTCTCCGGTCGGTGGGTCAGTCGTTCACGGGTGGATCCGCCGGCGGTCCCGGCTCGGGCAGTGGTTCGGTGTTGCGGCTGCTGAGGCCGTCGAGGGAGATGCGCAGGAGGCGGCGCCACTGACCGGGGTGGCTGTTGTCGGACGCCTGGATGGTCTGACTCAGGGAGGCACTGAGCAGGACGAGGTCGGCGGTGGTGACACCGTCGCGCAGGAGTCCGGCGTCCACACAGCGGGTGCGCAGTTCGTCGATGAAGGCGTCGCGGTGCTGGGCGCATACGCGCGAGGGAGCGCCGGTTGCGGTGTAGGTCTCGACGAGGGCGCGGTTGCGGGCCTGGTGGGTAAGGGTCTGCTCGAAGAAGCCGGTCAGGGCTTCCCAGGGGTCTTCGGTCGCGGCCGCCGCCTGGTGGGCGGCGGTGAGCCAGGAGGTGAATTCCCGCTCCAGGACGGTGACGAGCAGATCGTCCTTGGCCGGGAAGTGGCGGTACAGCGTACCCATGCCGACGCCGCTGCGCCGGGCGATCTCGCGGACGTCGACGGCGCACCCCTGCTCGGCGAAGACCGCACCGGCCGCCTCGATGATCGCGGCGCGGTTGCGTTCGGCGTCCGCGCGGCGGGCGCGCCTGACGGGGGGCTGCGTGGAGGTGGACTGGTCGGCGCTGGTCACGGCATTCAGCGTACAGGCGGCTTTACGGAGCACTCGCTCCGGATGTTGCGGAGCAGGTGCTCCGGTTTATGTTACCTTCAAGAGGAGCGACCGCTCCGGTTCAGCGCCGTGAGAGGCCCCGACCTCCGCGCGCCCGTTCCCGCCCGGGCCCGGCTCCGAGACCTGAGACAGAAGCGCCCGCGGACCACGGGTCCGTCAGATGAGGAGACCTCTTACATGGCAACGCTCGGCTTCATCGGCAGCGGCAACATCGGCACGAAACTCGCCCGGCTCGCGATCGCGGCGGGTATCGACGTCGTCCTGTCCAATTCCCGCGGGCCCGAGAGCCTGGCCCGGACGGTCGCCGAACTCGGGGAGCGCGCCCGGGCCGCGACGCCCGAGGAGGCGGCCCGGGCGGGCGACTGGGTGGTGGTGAGCATCCCACTGGCGGCCTACCGCCGGCTTCCGGCCGCCGCACTGGCGGGCAAGGTCGTGCTCGACACGATCAACTACTACCCGTTCCGCGACGGGGATTTCGAGGAGCTCGACTCGGGCGAGACCACTACGAGCGAGCTCGTCCAGCAGCACCTGACCGGCGCGAAGCTCGTCAAGGCGTTCAACAACATCAGCGACGGGCACATCCAGGCACTCGCCCGTCCCACGGGAGCCGCCGACCGCACCGCCCTGCCCATCGCCGGTGACGACTCGGAAGGGAAGGCGAGCGCCGCCGCCCTGATCGACCGGCTGGGCTTCGACACCGTCGACGCGGGCCCCCTGGCCGAGAGCTGGCGCTTCGAGCCGGGAACCGCCGCCTATGCGGTGCCCTACTACGCCGACCCCGACGGGCGGAAGGCCGCCATGGCCAAGATGGCCGAGGAGATCAGGTCCGGGGGCCAGTTCCAGACCCGACTCCCCGCGGACCCGGGCGTCGCGCTGTCCGCGGACCGGCTGCGCGCCCTGCTGGCCGAGACGCCCCGCGTCCTCACGGCGGACCGTGTGATGCGCTGACGCCCCTCACACACAGGGGCTGGGGCCACATACGTCCTGGCCCCAGCCCCTCGCGGTCAGTTGACGTCGAGGGCGATCCGGCCCAGCCCACCGAGGTCGGCCACCAGGTGATCGCCCCCGCTGATCGCCGTCGGGGCGCACAGGGTGCCGCTCAGGACGATGTCCCCGGCTTCCAGTCGCCTTCCACCGCGCAGCAGATGCCGGGCGAGCCATGCCACCGCTTCGGCGGGGTCGCCCATGACGGCGGCCGCGCTCCCCGGCACCGTGCGGGAGCCGATCGTCAGCGTGGCGGCGATCTTCGACAGATCCACGCACGCAGGCGCGACCGAGGGCCCCACCATCGCGCGAGCGGCGTTGGTGTTGTCGGCGACGAGCATGGGGAGCGTCCGCGCGCCGCCGCGCCACCGGCTGTCGACGATCTCGAAGGCCGGTGCCACGGCGGCGGTGGCGTCGCGGACGTCCCTAGCGGTCACCCGCGGGCCGGGCAGCGCCTCGCTGAGGGTGAACGCGACCTCCACTTCCGCCAGCGGGGCGAACAGCCCGGCCGTGGCGAGGGGCTCGCCGTCCTCGAGCAGCCTGCTCGCGAGCAGGTAGCCGGCGGCGGGCTCATCGGCACCGAAAGTCTCCCGCGCGGGCTGTGCCGTGAGGCCGACCTTGTAGCCGATCGCCCGCTCACCGGCCGCGATCGCCAGGTCGTGGGTGGCGCCCTGGACGGCATAGGCCATCTCGAGGCCATCGAGCCGATCGGCCACGGCCGAGTCGACCGCGGCGGAGTCGACCGCCGCGGAGTCGACCGCCGCGGAGTCAACGGCGGCGGCTCCGTAGCCCGCCCGCCACAGCCGTCGGCCCAGTTCCGCGACCAGTTCCTTGTTCATCGATCTCCCCTACCACCGGGTCCGTTCGTGAGCCGATCCGCACTCACAGCTTAGGACCGGGAACGATCACCGCACGGCCGGTGGCCCCCTGCGCCAGCGCCGCGTACGCCTCGTTGACCGCCGACAGCTCGTACCGTTCACCGAGCAGCTTGTCGAGCGGCAGTCGGCCGGTCTTGAAGAGCTCGACCAGCTTGGGGATGTCGACAGGTGTGTTGGCCGAGCCGTAGAGACTGCCGATCAGCCGCTTCTCCTGCTGCACCAGGGGGTTGACGGGCACAGCCGCGGTGGCGCCCACCTTGCCGAGGCCGACGGCGACGGCGGTCCCGCCGGTGCCCACGACCTCGACCGCCTGGGCGAGTGTCCGGGGCCTGCCGACCGCGTCCAGCGACCAGGCCATCGGACGTGGCGAGATCCTGGTGAGCTCTTCGACGAGGCTGTGCGTGCGGACGTTGACCGCATGGGTGGCGCCCAGCTCAAGTGCCTTCTCCAGCTTGGCGTCCACCGTGTCGACGGCGACGATCGGATCGGCGCCGACAAGGCGCAGTCCCATCACCGCACTCAGCCCGACGCCACCGGCACCGATGACCACGACGCCCTCTCCGGTGGCGTCCTTCATGACGTTCAGCGCCGCACCGGCCCCGGTCACCACGGCACACCCGGTGATCGCCGCGATCTCCGGCGGAACGTCCGGATCGATCCTGAGGACCGACCGCTCGGACACGACGCATTGCTCGGCGAAGCAGGAGACCCCCATGAGGTGGTGCAGCTTCTCGCCGTTCAGGTTCAGCCGTGACGTCCCGTCGAGCAGACCGCCGGAGGCCGCCTGCACCCGGCCCAGCGAGCACAGGGCGGGGCGGCCGGTGGTGCAGAACTCGCAGTCGCCGCACCGCGGGCGCCACAACGTGATGACGGTGTCGCCGGGGCGGACCCGGGTCACCCCCTCCCCCACCCGCTCCACGACGCCCGTCCCCTCGTGCCCGAGCACCGCGGGCAGGCGGACGTTGAGGTCGCCGTTCATGTAGTGCAGATCGCTGTGGCACACCCCGGCGGCGAGCACGCGGAGGGTGACCTCGCCCGGTCCGGGGGCGTCGAGCTCGACGTCCTCGACGGTCAACGGCGCACCGGGCCGGTGCAGTACTGCTGCCTTCATGGAGCCACGCCTCACTCTGTCACCGCGTACGAAACTTCAGACGTTGTCTTACGGGTTGAGTATGTGAGCCCGTCTCGGTGGCCGTCAAGCACGTTGACGGGGACGCCGACGCATGCAACCGTGTCTTGAGAGTGAGATTACGTCTCATATTTAAGACACAATGAGGGAGCACGCCTGATGACCGATGCGACAAACGCGCAGGTGCTGGCGCGGAAACTCGATGCCGCCGCGGGCGCGTTCGAGCAGTGGAGCCGCCTCCAGCCGGCCGACCGCGCCCCGTTTCTCGAGGCCATCGCGTCCGCGCTCGAGGAGGCCGCGCCGAAGCTCGTGGCCATCGCGGACGAGGAGACGTCCCTCGGGGAGACCCGGCTGCGCAACGAGATGGTCCGCACGGTGTTCCAGCTGCGGCTCTTCGCCGAGATGGTGACGCGGGGCGAATACCTCGGGGCGACGATCGACCGTGCCGACCCCGCGTGGCCGATGGGCCCGCGGCCCGATCTGCGCCGGGTGCTCGAACCGCTCGGCCCGGTCCTCGTCTTCTCCGCGAGCAACTTCCCGTTCGCGTTCAGCGTGGCGGGCGGTGACACCGCCTCGGCGCTCGCGGCGGGCTGCCCGGTCGTGGTCAAGGCCCACTCCGGCCACCCCAGGCTCTCGGCCGCCACGGCGGAGGTGGTGCACCAGGCGCTACGGTCCACCGGCGCGCCCGAGGGGCTCTTCGACGTGGTCTTCGGGACGGAGGCGGGCCGGGCCGCGATCGTGGACCCGCGGGTGAAGGCGGGCGCGTTCACCGGATCGACCGAGGCGGGCCGGGCGCTCTTCGACCTCGCAAGCGGCCGTCCGGAGCCCATCCCGTTCTTCGGTGAACTCGGCAGCGTCAACCCGGTGTTCGTGACGGAGGCCGCCGCCGAGCGGCGCGGTCCCGCGATCGTCTCGGAGTTCGTCGGGTCGTTCACCCTCGGCGCCGGGCAGTTCTGCACCAAGCCCGGCATCCTGCTGGTCCCGGCCTCGGCCAAGCTGGTGGACGAGCTTCCCGGCGCGGTCCCGGGCACGCCGCTCACGTTGCTCAACGAGCGCATCCGGACCTCCTATGCGAGTACGCTGCGGGAGTTGCGCGACACGGCCGGGGTGCGCGTCCTGGTGAGTGGCGACCACGACGGTGCCGATCCGTCCCCGACGGTGCTGTGCACGACCTCGGCCGAGCTGCTCCGCGACCCGGAAGCGCTCATCCGGGAGGTGTTCGGGCCGACCGCGCTGGTGGTCGAGTACGCGGAGGAGAGCGAACTGCTCGAGGTGGCGAAGGCCATCGACGGACAGCTCACCGCGTCCATCCAGGGCGAGGACGACGACACCATCGCCGCGGAGTTGATCAGGCTGCTGGCCGCCAAGGCCGGACGTGTGCTGTGGAACCAGTGGCCCACGGGTGTGTCGGTCACCTACGCGCAGCAGCACGGCGGCCCGTACCCGGCCACCACGGCACCGGCCACGACCTCGGTGGGGACCGAGGCCATCTACCGCTTCCTGCGGCCGGTCGCGTATCAGGGCGTGCCGCAGCACCTGCTGCCGCCCGCACTGCGCGACGCGAATCCGCTGAGCATTCCCCAGCGGGTCTCCTGAGCCTGAGATCGGTCCAGAGGGCCCGCCTCCCCCGGCGGGCCCTCTCCCGTTCCCATACCGCTCACGGCATACGGCCGCTCACCTCATACGACCGCTCACGGCATCCGCACGTGATGCCGCGCGATGGCGTCGCTCGCCTTCAGCCCGAGCAGTTGCAGACTGCGTGAGTACTCCTCGCGCAGGATCGTGACGGCGCGTTCCACGCCCCGCTCGCCACCGGCCATCAGGCCGTACAGATAGGCGCGGCCGATCATGACCGCGTCCGCCCCGAGCGCCCGCGCGGCGAGGATGTCCTGGCCATGGGTGACGCCGCTGTCGAGGATCACCGTGGCGTCGGGGCCGAGCTCCTCGCGTATCTCGGGCAGCACCGTGAGGGTGGCCGGGGTGCGGTCGAGCTGCCGTCCGCCGTGGTTGGACACGACCACACCGTCCGCGCCCGTCTCGACGGCACGGCGCGCGTCGCGCGGGCTCAGGACCCCCTTGACCAGCAGCCGATGCGGCCAGTTGGCGCGCAGCCACGCCAGATGGCCGTAGTTCAGCGTCGGTTCGAAGACGACGTCGGCCACCCGTACGGCATCGATCACATCCGTCTCGCCGGTCATGCCGCGCAGCGACGCGAACGCGATCGGTGCCGTGGTCAGCTTGTTGAGCACCCAGGACGGGTAGCGGGCCATGCCGAACAGCGTGCGCAGGGTGAGCGACGGCGGGATCGTCAGGCCGTTGCGCATGTCCTTGGGGTGGCGGCCCGCCACGGGTGTGTCCACGGTGAGGACCACGGTGGTGAACCCGGCCGCGAGCGCGCGGTCGAGGAGTTCCGCGTTGAGGCGCTCGTTACGGGTCAGGTAGAGCTGGAACCAGTGCTCGCCGCCGGGAGCCGCCGCGGCGACGTCCTCGACGGTCGAGGTGCCCACGGTGGACAGCGTGTACGGCAGGCCGTGGCGGGCGGCCACGCGCGCGACCGCCGCCTCGCCCTCGTGGTGCATCATCCGGGTGTACCCGGTCGGCGCGAAGATCAGCGGCATCGCGATCTCCCGGTCGAACACCCGCGTGGACAGGTCCGGATGGTCGACCGGCGACAGATACTCCGGCACGAGTTCGACCGCCGCGAAGGCCGCCCTGTTCCGCCGCGCGGTCAGCTCCGCGTCGGCCGCGCCGTCCACGTAGTCGAACACCGCGCGCGGTGTCGTACGCACCGCCACCTTACGGAGATCGCGGATGCTCAGCGCGGCCCCGAGCCGCCGCTCGACCGGGTTGAGGGTCGGCCGGCGTACTCGCAGAACCTCGCGGAGCTCGGACCACCGGGGTCGCTGCCGCGCCACGCGAGGCCGCTTCGGGGCTGCGGACGGCACTGGGGGCTGGGTGACGGTCACGGTCATGCCTCTCGATGTGCGGGTGTCAATGGCCGTTCGACCAGTGACGAGATATTGGACGCTGTCCGAGAAATCGGAGTCTGACTCTCGACTTCGGCGTGCGTCAAGCCTTGACGCATCACTCCCCCATGGGCACCATCTGGTTTGCATATAAGACAGCGTCTTATATTTAAGACGGCGCGAGCCAAAAGGAAAGGTGCCATGCAACTCGGTCTGGCAGGCAAAACCGCTCTCATCTGCGCATCCACGTCCGGCCTCGGCCGGGCGACCGCCCGGGCCCTGGCGGAAGAAGGGGTCAACGTCGTGGTCACGGGCCGGTCGGCCGAGCGCGCCAAGGAGGTGGCGAGCGAGCTCCCGGGCGCGGTCGGCGTGGGCTGTGACCTGGTCGCGGACGGCGGCGCCGAGCGGCTCCTCGCGGCCGCCCGCGAGGCCGTCGGCGACCTCGACATCCTCGTACTGAACGGGCCGGGCCCAGCCCCCGGACCGGCCCGCGCCACCGACACCGCCGGGGTCGCGCAGGCCATCGCCACGCTGGTCACCCCCCAGGAGATCCTGGTGCGGGGCACCCTGCCGGCCATGGTCGAGAAGGGCTGGGGCCGCATCCTGAGCATCAGCTCGACCAGCGTGCAGGCGCCCCTGCCGAACCTCTCGCTGTCCAACCTCGGGCGCGCGGCGCTCGCCGGGTACCTCAAAACCCTCGCCGCCGAGGTGGCCGCACAGGGCGTGACGGTCAACTCCCTGCTGCCCGGGCGCATCGCCACCCCGCGCGCCCGGCAGATCGACGAGGCCGCCGCCCAGCGCACCGGCCGGCCGCTGGACGAGGTCGAGGCCGCGTCCAAGGCCACGATCCCGGCCGGGCGCTACGGCGAACCCGATGAGTTCGGCGCCGCCGCCGCGTTTCTGTGCAGCACCCAGGCCGCGTACATCACGGGCACCGCCCTCCGGTGTGACGGCGGCATGGTGCCAACCCTCTGACCCCGTCAGAGGGTTCACCCGACTCCCCAAGACGAGAGCAGCGCACCCGCATGAGCCATATCCCCGTCACCGACGCGGCACCCGACGCCAGAGCCGAAGGACATCACCAGGCATCCCAGGCGGCCATCCGCAGAACGGCGCTGGCCGGAATGATCGGCACCACGATCGAGTGGTACGACTTCTACATCTACGGCCTCGCCGCGGCGCTGGTCTTCGGCACGGAGTTCTTCCCCGACTTCTCACCGACGGCCGGCACCCTGGCCGCGTTCGGCACCTTCGCGGTCGGCTTCATCGCCCGCCCGCTCGGCGGAGTGATCTTCGGTCACTTCGGGGACCGCGTGGGGCGCAAAAACGCCCTCATGCTCACGCTGTTCCTGATGGGCGCGGCGACCGTCGTCGTCGGCCTGCTGCCGGGCTACCGGACCATCGGCCTCTGGGCGCCCGTCCTGCTGGTCACGCTGCGCTTCCTCCAGGGCTTCGCCGTCGGCGGCGAGTGGGGCGGCGCGGTGACGATGGTCGTGGAGTCCTCGCCACCCGACCGGCGGGGGTTCTACGGGAGCCTGCCGCAGATGGGGGTGCCGTTGGGGCTGGTGCTGTCGTCGACCGTGTTCGCGGTGGTCTCCACGCTGCCCGATGACGACCTCCTCGCCTGGGGCTGGCGCATCCCCTTCCTGCTCAGCGTCGTGCTGATCGCGGTCGGGCTGTTCCTCCGCTCACGCATCACCGAGACCCAAACGTTCGCCCAGGTGAAGGCGTCGGGGCAGGCGCGCAAGGTGCCGGCCATGGAGGCGTTCCGCCACCACTGGAAGGCGATCGTCCTCACCGTCGGCATGTATATCTCGGCCGGTGTCCCCTTCTACATCGTCTCGGTCTTCGTACTGTCCTACGGCTCCTCCCATCTCGATCTGTCGCGGGGTGTGCTGCTGACCGGGATGCTCATCGCGGCGGTGGCCGAGGGGCTGGCGGTGCCCTGTTTCGGCGCGCTGTCGGACCGCTGGGGCCGGCGCCCCGTGTTCCTCGGCGCCGCCGGATTCGCGGCCGTGCTCGCCTTCCCGTTCTTCTGGCTGCTGGCCACCGGGCAGACCGGGCTCACCTGGCTGGCCATGCTGCTCGCGCTCGCCGTGGCACACGCGGGGATGTACGCGCCCACGGCGGCGATGTACGCGGAGCTGTTCCCCGCGGACGTCCGCTACACCGGTACGTCGATCGGCTATCAACTCGGCGGCGTGGTGGCGGGGTTCGTGCCGCTCGTGGCGGGCGCCCTGGTCAGCGCGGCCGACGGCGCCTCCTGGCCGATCGCCTCCATCTGGGCGGGCGCGGCACTCGTCGGGCTGGTGTGCGCGCTCATCGTCCGCGAATCCCGGGGGTGCGACCTCCGGCCCGATCACGCGAAGTCCCCTAGGGGTGTCCGGGGATCGTGACCCCCGCGGCGGGCCGCTCCCCTCCCCGCCACTTCCCGAGGCATCGATACGCGGCTCCGCCGCGTGGTCCGCCGGACACCCCGTAGACCCCTTGATCCATGACTGCCGCCCGGCCCTCGGGCGGCGGCCGTCCCGACCGGAGGTTAAGCTCCATGACCGCGAAGACCGCGAACAAGGTGCACGTCCTGAGCTGCGGAGCGATGAGCTGCGATCTGACGTGGCTGCTGCTCAAGGCGGGCCGTACGATGCGCACGCGCACCGAGCACGAGCGGCCCCCGGAGTGGTACTCCTGCATCACCCACTGCGTACTGGTGGAGACCCCCGAGGGAACGCTGCTGTGGGACACCAGCTGCCCCCGCGACTGGGAGACCCGCTGGGCCCCGACCGGCCTGCAGGAGTACTTCCCCTACGACCAGGTGAGCGACGAGGAGTACCTCGACGCGCGGCTCGGCCAGCTCGGCGTGCAGCCGCAGGACATCGACTATCTGGTCCTGTCGCATCTGCACTTCGACCACGCCGGGAACATCGGCATGTTCACCGGCACCGGCGCGCGGCTGGTGTGCCACGAGAAGGAGAAGGAGTTCGCCTTCGGCTTCGAGGGCGCCTTCAACGGTGCCCACCTCAAGACGGACTACGCGGCGTGTGACTTCGACACCGTCAGCGGCGACACCGAGATCCTGCCCGGTGTCACCCTCATCGAGGCCCCCGGGCACACCCCCGGCACCATGTCGATGAAGGTGGACCTGCCGGAGACCGGCACGATGCTGTTCACCTCGGACGCCGTCTACATGGGGGACTCCTACGGCCCGCCGGCCACCCCCGCCGCCATCGTCAACGACCTGACCGCCTGGTACGCCTCGGTGGAGAAGATCCGCGGCATCGCCGAGCGGTCGGACGCCACCGTCGTCTTCGGCCACGACGCCGAGCAGCTGCGCTCGATGCGGCTCGCCCCCGATGGCTTCTACGCTTGATCGTCCGGACCCGGCCGGCGCTCCGAGCCCCGCTCGCCGCGCCGCCGGGACCTACTCCGATCCCCAGGAGGGACGCGTATGAGCAGCACCGTTCCGGCCCGACCCGAGTCCGTGTTCACCTACGGCGCCCCGGCGCTGAAGTTCGGGCCGGGAGCATCCGACGAGATCGGCTTCGACCTCTCCCAGCACGGGGTCCGCCGGGTCCTCGTGATCACCGACGCCGGGGTGGCCGCCACCGGCGCGCCACACCGCATCGCCGAACGGATGACCGCGTTCGGCATCGGGGCCCATGTCTTCGACGGCGTGCATGTGGAGCCCACCGACGCCAGCCTGCGGGAGGCGGTCGACCACGCGCGGGCATCGGGCCCGTGGGACGCCTTCGTCGCGGTGGGCGGCGGCTCCAGCATCGACACCGCCAAGGCCGTCAACCTGCTCAGCACCAACCCCGGCACGCTGATGGACTACATCAACGCGCCCGTGGGCAGGGCGCTGGCGCCCGAGAACCCGCTCAAACCGCTGGTCGCGGTCCCCACCACCACCGGAACCGGCTCGGAGTCCACCACCATCTGCGTGCTCGACGTGCTGGAGCTCAGGGTGAAGACCGGCATCAGCCACGCCCGGCTGCGGCCCACGCTCGCGGTCATCGACCCGGACCTGACCTTCACCCTGCCCGCCGGGGTGACCGCCGCCAGCGGCATGGACATCCTGTGCCACGCGCTGGAGAGCTACACGGCCCGCCCGTACGACACCTACCCGCGCAAACACCCCGAGCAGCGGGTGCCGTACTGCGGCGCCAATCCCATCTCCGACGCGTGGTCGGAACGGGCGCTGCAACTGCTCGCGCGGTCCTTCCGTACCGCGGTCCGTGACGGGGACGATCCCGAGGCACGCTCCGACATGGCCCTGGCGGCCACCTTCGCCGGTCTCGGGTTCGGCAACGCGGGTGTGCACATCCCGCACGCCAACGCCTACCCGATCGCCGGGCGGGTGAAGGACTTCCACCCCGCCGGCTACCCCGCACACGAGCCGATGGTGCCGCACGGGATGGCCGTCTCGCTCACCGCGCCGGAGGCGTTCCGCTTCACCTTCAGCGCCCAGCCCGAACGGCATCTGCGGGCGGCGGAGCTCCTCGCCCCGGGGATGGAACGCCCCGCCGACGCGGCCGAGTATCTGCCCACCGCGATCCAGCGGTTGATGCGTGACATCGGGATGCCCGACGGCATCGGCGGTGTCGGCTACGACAAGGGCGACATCCCCGCACTGGTGGACGGCGCCATGAAGCAGCAGCGGCTGCTGGCCACCGCCCCGCGCGAGGTGACCGAGGACGACCTCGCCGGGATCTTCGACCGCTCGCTGTCGCTCTGGTGAGGAGGACCGATGGCCATCTATGAACTCGCCTGTGAGACCGGGCACCGCTTCGAGGTGATCCAGTCGTTCACGGCCCCGCTGCCGAGCTGCCCGGAGTGCGGGACCGCGACCCGCAAGATCCCCAGCAGCTTCGCCCTCGGCGGCACCGCCGCCGTGCCACCGCCGCCGGAGCGGATGCCGCAGACCTGGAAGGGGACCTACCGCGGCGACCGGGACTACGTCACCGCCATGCGGCGCACCGCCGAGTCCCGGCAGAAACTGGAGGAGAGGTACCCCGAACTCGCCGGTGACCGGCGGCCGATCGTCGCCCACGAGGGCAGATACGAGGCGGCCCCGCTGCGCGCCGGGGACGCGTTGCCCGCGCCGTCCGAGGGAACCGGGCATGGCCACGGCCACGCGCACGGGCACACGCACGGGCACGGGCACTCGCACACGCACGGACACGGGCACGAGTCGAAGCCGGCAAAGCCCGCGAATCCTTAGTGAAGCGCTACGGGGCGGCCGGTTGCCAGCCCAGTGCCGGGGCGAGCCTGGTGGCGATGTCGGTGAGGATCTGTACGTAGTCCTCGTGGTCGAAGGTGAAGGGCAGCGCGAACGCCACCTCCTCGACCTCCCGGAACGCGGCGTGGGAGGTGAGCCGTTCGGCGATGTCCTCGGAGGTGCCGACGAGATCGGGCGCGAACATCATGCGCGCCGGCCCCTGGGGCGTGGCGGTACGCGGCAGCCGCTGCTGGGCGTATTGCTCGTACTTCGCGCGCTGCTCCGGTGAGGCGGTGTCGGTGGGGATGACGACGAGCCCCTGGGAGACACGGGCACGGTCGCCGTCGGGGTGGTGGGCGCGGAAGGTCCGGATGTGCGAGAGCTGGATCTCGGCGAAGTCCTCGGACTCCTCCGCCTTCACCACACTACTCGTGAGCAGGTTCATTCCATGCTCACCGGCCCACTGGGCCGACCGCAGGCTGCCGCCGCCGTACCACATACGGCGGCCGAGCCCCGGGGCGTGCGGCTGGACGCGGTCGGAGAACACCTCGAAGCCCTCGACACCGCTGAAGTCGGTGACCGGTTCGCCACGTACGCAGTCCAGCAGCCGTCGCACACGCTCGTGGCTGAAGTCCTCGGCGTCGGCGGTGTCGGGGTGGAGCGCGCCCTTGACCTGGTCGTAGTGGTGCGGTGGACCGGCGCTGACCCCCGGGTTGAGGCGGCCCCCGGACAGGATGTCGACCGTCGCCAGGTCCTCGGCCAGCCGCAGCGGATTCTCCCATCCCATGGGGATGACGGCCGTGCCCAGTTCGATGCGGCTGGTGCGCTGCGAGACCGCCGCCAGAACGGCCACGGGAGAGGAGATGCCGTATTGCAGATGGCGGTGGCGCACCCAGGCGCTGTCGAAACCCAGCCGTTCGCCCAGTTCGATGATCTCGAGTGTCGACTCATGGCCCCGGCAGGGGTCGGCCTCGTCGAACAGCCCAATGGTCAAGAAGCCCAGCTTCCGCAGGGGTTTCGAGGTCAGCGGCACAGGATTCCTCCAGCGTCCGCGGCGTACTCCGCCGCACACCATTGCCGTTCCATTGTCGCGGAGCGGTTCACCTGGACGGGGCGGACGGGGCGGACAGCGCGGTGGCGGCGCGGTGGGCGAGTTCCTGGCGTACGAGGGGGATCAGATGGCGGCCGTAGTCGATGGCGTCGTCGAGCGGATCGTAGCCACGGATGAGGAGGGTGGTGGCGCCGATGTCCACATAGTCCAGCAGCGCCTGGGCGACGGTCTCGGGGGTGCCGACGAGGGCGGTGGTGTTGCCGCCCGCGCCGGTCGCGGTGGCGGTGGGGGTCCACAGCGCCCGGTCGTGGCGGTCGGCCTTGGCGGCGGCCGCGAGAAGCCGCTGGGACCCGGCGTTCTGAGGTGCGCGCTCGCCGTTCTGCTGGTGGAAGAACGGGCGTCCGCCCCCGGTCCTGATGGTGTCCAGGATGCGGTGGGCCCGTTCCCAGGCCAGCTCCTCGGTGGCCGCCAGGATCGGACGGAAGGACACACTGATCCCGGGCGCCTCGGCACGTCCGGCGGCTGCCGCGGCGGCGCGTACGGAGGCGATCTGCTCGGCGGTCTCCGCGAGCGGTTCGCCCCACAGCGCGAAGGTGTCGGCGTGCTTGCCGCCCACCCGGTAGGCGGCCGCGGAGGACCCGCCGAAGTACAGCGGGATGCCGGTGGCCCGGTGCGGCAGGACCTCCGAGGAGTAGTCCTCGAACCGGTAGTGGCGGCCCTCGTGGCTGAACGGCTCGTCGGAGGACCAGGCACGCCGCAGGATGCCCAGGTACTCGTCGGTGCGCTCGTAACGCTCCTCCTTGCCCAGGAAGTCGCCGTCCTTGCGCTGCTCCGCGCCGTTGCCACCGGTGATGGTGTGCACGGCCACGCGCCCGCCGGTGAACTGGTCGAGGGTGGCGAAGCTCCGCGCGGCGAGGGTGGGGGCGACGAAACCGGGGCGGTGGGCGATGAGCAGACCGATCCGCTCGGTGCGGGCCGCCACATGCGCGGCCACCTGGGTTCCGTCGGGCCGACGGGAGCTGTAGCCGATGAGGATCCGGTCGAAGCCCGCGTCCTCGTGGGCGCGGGCGAAGCGGGTGGTGTACTCCGGGTCGATCGCCGGACCGGTGGCGGGCCGGGTCTCGGAGACCTCCTGGGTCTCGATCATGCCGATGAACTCGACCGACGGCGCGGGTGTTGTGGCATGTACGGGCATGAGTCAATTGCCTTTCGGGGCAGGCGAGTTGTACGCGGCAGGAACGGCGGACGCCGGACCGTTACGAGCACAGGGCAGCACCCGGGCACCGCGTACGCGCGTACGGAACGCACGGTGCCGAGGGAGAGGAATTCCGGGCCGGTCCGGTGGCAGGAGGTGGTCAGCTACGGGTGCCGAGCCTCCGGGGGCGGTGCGACCGCCCGGTCAGCGACAGAGGGCGCTGGAGGTGCGCAGATAGTCCACGTAGCGGCAGAGCACGCCCGGATGCGTCGAATGCATACCCCATATGGTCGTGACCATGAGAGCCGCTGTCAATGGACACCTTTTGGTGTCTCATGCTGCGGAACCTCGACGACCTGCATGTCCGTGCCTCGTGCTATCCAGGCGGGTATGACGGACACGACGTACTCCGAACTCCTGGAAACCATCGATGAGTTCGCCGCGAAGCTGGACCCGCATGAGCGGATGCGCCGCCTTTACGGCCTGATCGATCCCCTGCTCGCCCGGGTTGAGCAGGAGGACGAGGAGTTGAGCGACGAGCCCGTGCTCTCGACCCCGGACGCGGTGCGGGGAATCCGCGAAGCCGCCACCGGCGAGCCGATCGATCTCGACGCGGTCCATGAGCAGCTGACCGAAGTCGGGATGTGCTACTCCGAGGACCAGGATCCGGAGCGGCATGTCGTGTCGCAGTCGGCCTTCGCGGCGGCGGCGTGGCTGCGCCTGCTGGCGGGGCGGAAACTGCGTACGTCGAGCTACCTCGATGGCGATGACGAGGACCTGGTCCCGATGTTCGCTCCGTCGGCCTTCACGGGCATCGTCGACCTCCTGGCCTGGACGCGATCGGACCAGGTGTACGTCCACTGGGAGGATGCCCTCACCTACCCCGAGGAGTTCGACCTCCCAGCCGCGACACACGAGCTCCGGACCATGCACCGGGAGATCACCGCCTGAGGCCTCCGGATCGACCAGCTGGACTTCCGGCACGTCGTGTCCCACCTGCCCACCGGTGTGGTGGCGGTGACCGGCGTGGAACCCAGCTCGGCGCAGCCCGTCGGCATGATCGTCGGCTCCTTCGCATCGCTCTCCCTCGGCCCTCGGGCTTTCAGTCTTCGCACCTCGGACAGCCGTAGCCAGGGGTCTGTCAACCCCAGGCTACAGCGCGACGAAAAAAATCGACGTGATGTAGATTATTGAGAAGAGAGGCCGGAGCCTATGCGCGGCGCGGCTGCCGCGGCCAAGGGATGTGAGCGGAGATGAAGACCTTCCTGATCACCGGTGTGAGCAGCGGGCTCGGCCGGGCGTTCGCCGAGGGAGCGCTCGACGCGGGGCACACGGTGCTCGGCACCGTGCGCCGGGAAGCCGACCGGGAGGCGTTCGAGGGCCTGGCGCCGGGACGGGCCCACGCGCGTCGGCTGGATGTCACCGATGACGTGGCCGTACGAGCCGTGGTCGACGAGGTCGAGGCGACCGTCGGTCCGCTCGATGTGGCCATCGCCAACGCCGGGTACGGCCTGGAGGGGATCTTCGAGGAGACACCGCTGTCGGCGGTCCGGGCGCAGTTCGAGACCAATGTGTTCGGGGCCGCGGCGACACTGCAGGCCGTCCTGCCCCATATGCGCAAGCGCCGCGCGGGCCACCTGATGGCCGTGACCTCCATGGGCGGCCTGATGGCCGTGCCCGGCATGTCGGCCTACTGCGGCAGCAAGTTCGCGCTGGAGGGCATGCTCGAGAGCATCCGTAAGGAGGTCGCCGCGTTCGGCATCCATGTCACGGCCGTCGAGCCCGGCTCGTTCCGTACGGACTGGGCGGGCCGGTCGATGACCCGCGCGGAACGCACCATCGCCGACTACGACGCGTTGTTCACGCCGATCCGCGACGCCCGGATAGCGGCCAGTGGCAACCAACTGGGCGACCCGCGGAAGGCCGCCGAGGCGCTGCTGCACATCCTCGACGTCCCCGAGCCCCCCGCCCACCTGGTGCTGGGCTCGGACGCGCTGCGCCTGGTCGCGGCGGCCCGGCAGGCGGTGGACGACGACATCCGCGGCTGGGAGAAGCTGTCGCGGACGACAGACTTCCCCGACGGAGCGCAGATCACCAACGCGTGAACCCGCCGCCGGACAAGGACACCGGACCAAGGACAGGGGCGAGGGCCACGCCCTGGGCCCTTGCCCCTGTCCCTGGTCCTGGTCCGGCGGAAGTACAGTGCTCGGAAGAGCCGATCAGGGGAGATCACCGTGGGAAGGCGCAGTGCCGCCCCGAGAAAGGGAGACCTGCGCGAGCAGGCCCTCCTGGACGCCGCCGAGGCGCTGCTCGAGCACACCGGCCTCGAGGAGCTCACGGTCGAGGCGATCGCCAAAGGCGCCGGGATCTCACGCGGCTCCCTCTACTTTTACTTCGGCAACAAGCACGAGGTCCTCGCCGCCCTCGTCGAGCGCACCCTGCGCACCATCCGCGCCGAGGCCGACAGCACGTCGCAGGACGCGACGTCCCCACCCGTCGAGGTGATGGAACGGGCCGTCAAGGGCGTGGAGCAGGTCTGGCGCGAGCACGGCACCGTCATGCGGGCGGCCGTGGACCACTCCGCGCTGCACCCGGTGATCGGAACCGCCTGGGACGACACGGTCGAAGCCTTCGCCCGCACCATGACCCAGGTGCTGACGCGGGCGGGGATCCCCGACGAGAGCGGCCCCGACGGAGCCGCCGCGCTGGCCCACGCACTGTGCTGGATGACGGAACGGACCTTCTACCGCGCCGCCTGCTCCCCCGAGAAGGACTACCCCGCCGCGACCGCGACCACCGTCGCCATCTGGCGTCGCGTCATGGGCAACTGACGCGACCGCAAACCGGCGTGGCCGACGTCACGCCACGCCCGGTCGCCGTGACCAGCGGCAGCTCCGAGAGAATCGAACACGAACCAGAATTCGTGAATTCATTGGTTTGAGGTCCGTGGCCCTGGCTAGAAGAGTGAGTGACCAAGGTGCTTCGGAAGGCAGGCACACCTGGCGGGAGGCGCGCGCCGCGCGCTGTGAGCCCCAGATGTGCCGTGCCGGCCTCCCGCTCCGCTGGACAGCGAACCGAGCAGGGAGAGAAGAGGACCTTGATGAGCGCCATGGGTGCAGGCGCCCGCCGCCGCCACGACGACACTCCTGACACCGCGGCCGACTTCGAGCGACTGGCCGGCATGACCAAGGGCCCCGAGCGGGAGGCCCTGGCCGAGAAGCTGGTCGAGGCATGGCTGCCGATGGCCCACCGCCTCGCCCGCCGCTACCGCAACCGCGGGGAGAATCTGGAGGACCTGGAACAGGTCGCCGCCCTGGGCCTGGTGAAGGCCGTCGACCGTTACGACCCCCAACGCGGCGGCGCCTTCCAGCCCTACGCCATCCCCACGATCGTCGGGGAACTCAAGCGGTACTTCCGCGACTGCGCCTGGGACCTCCACGTCCCCCGGCGGGTGCAGGAGCTGCGCAACAGGGTCCGGGCCACCATTCAGGACCTCGCCGTGGCCGAAGGCACCGACGGCTCCCCCACCGTGGCCCAGGTCGCCCAGGCCGCCGACATGAGCGAAGAGGACGTCCTCACCGGGATGGAAGCCATCGACAGCTTCCGGTCCCTGTCCCTGGACGCCGAACTCGCCGGCGCGGACGACGGCTACTCCCTGGCCGACACCCTCGGCCGGCCCGAGACCCGCTATGACACCGTCATCGCCCGGGAATCGGTCAAGCCGTGCCTGAACCGGCTCCCGGAGCGGGAGCAGCACATCCTGTATCTGCGGTTCTTCCGCGATATGACCCAGGCCGGCATCGCCGAGGAGCTGGGCATCTCCCAGATGCACGTCTCCCGCCTCATCTCCCGCAGTTGCGCCCGGATCCGCA
>NZ_JAAAYH010000470.1:0-6705 GCF_018035285.1 Streptomyces sp. MK37H
AGCGGTGAAGCCCTCGTCCGCGTCCGTACCCGTACCTCTGTGCCTGCCGTCCGTCGATGTGTCTGCCGTCCATGTCCGCTCGATCCGCCTTGCGAGGTGTCGCCGTGCGTTCGTCCGTTCCCGTTCCCGTCGCCGCCGTGGCCGTGTCCGTGCTGCTGATCGCCGGGTGCAGCGAGGGCGGCCACCCGGGGCGGAGGCCGGTGGAGGGGGCCACGAAGGGGGCTGCCGGTGCCTCGCTCGGGGACTTCAACGGCGACGGCTACGACGACTTCGCCACCGCCATCCGCCCCACCAGCGCCTCCCGGGGGCCGCTGCCTGCCCGGCTCGCGGTGGTCTACGGCGGGGCGCACGGCCTCGACCCGCGGCACCGCCTTGTGGTGAACGGCGCCGAGGACGACTACGTGGGCCCCCTGCTGCGCACCGATCTCGACCGGGACGGATTCACCGACCTGGTGACGGCGCGCTTCCGGCACGGCGGTTCGCCGCGGGCCGAGCGGACGGGGGAGACGGTGGTGCTGCGCGGCGGCCCCCGAGGACTGGCCGCGCCGCGCCCGCTCGGCGGCGGCGCGGCCGGATTCCTGGCGCTGGCCGCGGGGGACTTCGACGGGGACGGCGCGGCCGACCTGCTGGCCTCGGCGGCGGACGGCCGGGGTGACGGCCGGGGTGACGGCCGGGATGACGGCCGGAGTGACGGCCGGAGTGCCGTACGCGTGCTGTACGGGCCGTTCGGCGCCAAGGCTCACCCCGCTCGTACCGCCCCGCTCGGCGGCCCCACCGACCGGCCCCGCCGCAGAGCACCCGCCACCGCCACGGCCGGGGACTTCAACGGCGACCACCGCACCGATGTGGTGCTGACCTACCGCTACGGCCTCGGTCAGGCGGATGGGCCGGAACCCGGCGACACCGCCCCCCTCGACACCCCCGTCGCCCACTACCGCGGTGGCCCCAAGGGCCTGGTGCGGGACAGGCGGCCCGAGGCGCGCCTGGCCCATGCCCTCGGCACGGAGGACGGCCCGCGCGAGCCCGCGGCCGGGGACGCCGACCACGACGGGGTCGACGATCTGCTCGCGCCCGGCCAGGGGACGCTCGGCCCCGGCCGCCACCGCGGCTCCGGACGGCTGACCGTCGTCCACGGCGCCAAATCCGGTCTGGGCCGGGGGCGTGCGGATCTCACCGTCGATCAGTCCGGCCCGGGCATGCCCGGCGACGCACGGCGCGGCGACGGCTTCGGCGGCTCCCCGGCCGTCGGCGACATCACCGGCGACGGCCGCCCTGACCTCGTCGTGGCCACCCCGGAGAAGCACAACGGCAACGGCCGGCTCACCCTGCTGCCCGGCTCACGGCACGGGCGCGGCGGCGAGTACACCCCCGACCCGGCCAAGAGCCCGCACTGGGAGCACCGCCGGGAGCAGTCCCTGGACCTGGACACCCCGGGGGTGCCCGGCCGGCACACCCCGTACGGCTTCGACGCCTTCGCCCCGCAGCCCCCGCTGCTCGACGTCGACGGGGACGGACACGACGATGTGATCGCCGCCGCGCCCGGCTACGGCCACGGCAGGACGGGCGGCTTCTGGATTCTCCGGGGGACCGACCACGGGCTCTCCACCCGGGACGTACACCGCTTCACCCCCGCCGACCTGGGCATACGCTTCCGGACCGGCTAGGGCGTGTTTCGAAAGTAGCGCCGTCCGCCCGGAGGGCGGGCCCCGCGGCGTCTGGTGCGTGCGATCGCAAGGCGGAGGGTCGTCCTCGTAGTGGGCCTACTGGGACGATCCCGACAACGCAGCGAGCGTGCGTGCCAGGCGTCGCGGGGCAGGCGGGACTTTCGAAGCACGCCCTAGCCGTCCCAGCGGCCGCCGCCCCTGCCACCGGCC
Source organism: Streptomyces sp. MK37H (assembly GCF_018035285.1). Lineage (NCBI taxonomy): Bacteria > Bacillati > Actinomycetota > Actinomycetes > Kitasatosporales > Streptomycetaceae > Streptomyces > Streptomyces sp. MK37H. Next base: position 1,875 of record NZ_JAAAYH010000470.1, read on the forward strand.
CGGAATAACGGCGGGCGGTGGCGGGGTTACCGTGCATGTGGCATCTGCCGACGTACGGAAGCGGGTAACGCAGGCATGAGCACTAGCACCGTCGAGCTCACCAAGGACAACTTCGACGAGATCGTGTCCGGGAGCGAATTCGTACTGATTGATTTCTGGGCCTCCTGGTGCGGGCCGTGCCGGATGTTCGCGCCCATCTACGAGAAGGCCGCCGAGCGCCACCAGGATCTGCTGTTCGCCAAGGTCGACACCGAAGCCCAGCCCGAGCTGGCCGCCGCCTTCGACATCCAGTCCATCCCCACGCTGATGATCGTGCGGGAGAACATCGCGGTCTTCGCCCAGCCCGGCGCCCTCCCCGAGCCGGCCCTGGAGGACCTCATCGGCCAGGCCCGCGACCTGGACATGGACACGGTGCGCGCCTCCATCGCCGCCGCGGCGAACGAGAAGCACGCCATCGACGAGGAGAAGGAGCAGGGCGCCGTGGGCGAGGAGAAGGCGTCCGGCGACCGTGGCTGAGCTGCTGCTGGTCCGGCACGGCGAAACCGAGTGGAGCCGGTCGCACAAGCACACCAGCCGGACCGATCTGCCGCTGACCCCGCGCGGTGAGGAGCAGGCACGCGCCCTGCGCGGACCGCTTGCCGCGCGGAAGATCGGGCTGGTCCTGGTCAGCCCGATGGACCGGGCCGTACGGACCGCGCGGCTCGCCGGGCTCGAGGACCTTGACCTCGAGCCCGACCTGCGCGAATGGGACTACGGCGGCTACGAGGGCATCACCACCGACGAGATCCACCGCACCCGCCCCGACTGGAACCTGTGGACCGACGGCGTGCCACCGGCCGGTCCCGACCACCCCGGCGAGTCGCCCGAGCGGATCGGGGCCCGGGTGGACCGGGTGCTCGCCCGGATCGCCCCCGAGCTGGAGTCGCCCGACGGCGCCGATGTGGTGCTGGTGGCGCACGCCCACGTCCTGCGGGTGCTCACCGCCCGGCGGCTTGGCCTGCCCCCGTCCGCCGGTGCGCTCTTCCGGCTGGACACCGCGACCGTCAGTCGACTGGGAAGTGAGCATGGTCACCCGGCCATGGTCGCCTGGAACGTAGGCTCGGAGTCGATCTCCGGACAGGGGGCCACCGGAAGCGGTGGCACCCCCGCCGGGTGATCACCTCTGACCCATAGTCACGTCCGGCGCTCCGCCCCCGACGGGTGGACGTCACCGACAGACCGACAGGAAGCAGGGAACACCGAGCATGGCTACGACGCGTACCGCGCACACCGTCTGGCAGGGCAATCTGGCCGAGGGCAAGGGGACCGTCACCTTCGACTCCTCCGGCATCGGCGAGCAGCCGGTCTCCTGGCCGTCCCGCGCCGAGCAGGCCAACGGCAAGACCAGCCCCGAGGAGCTGATCGCGGCGGCCCACTCCAGCTGCTTCTCGATGGCGCTCTCGCACGGCCTCACCCAGGCGGGCAACCCGCCCACCCAGCTGACCACCCAGGCCGAGGTCACCTTCCAGCCCGGCACCGGGATCACCGGTATCCACCTCACCGTCGAGGGCACGGTGGAGGGCCTGGACGAGGCCGCGTTCGCCGCGGCGGCCGAGGACGCCAAGAAGAACTGCCCGGTGAGCCAGGCGCTCGCCGGTACGGAGATCACGCTGTCGGCGAAGCTGGCCTGACGTCCTCCATACGCTGCAGCAGTCCCCAGGTGAACTCCGCCACGTAGTGGCGGAGTTCACCGTTCTCCGCCTCCGGCGCGTCGAAGGCGAGCCGCCAGCGGGTCGGCGCCGAGCCCTCCATGGGCCGCGCGGGCGCGAAGGCGCGCGCCACCTCGTCCACCGTGCAGGACCAGGGCAGCAGATCGGCGGCCGTACGCAACCGCGGCCCGGGCGCGCCCGGAGCGCGCACCAGCCACTCGTTCCACACCGCCCCGTTCGGCGCGGTGAGCACCTCGAACCGCAGATCCGGCCACAGCGGTACGGACCAGCTCAGCGCCTCGCAGGTCAGATCGCCGATCCGGCGGGTGGCGGTGGACTCGGGCGGGCCCAGCACGGAGCGGTAGCGGGCGACCGCCGAGCGCCGCCGCGGCGAGCGCTGCATGGCCTGCCAGCGGCGGTTGGCCTCGCGCATCACCGCACGCCCGAAGCCCAGCTCGCGCAGTGCGTCCTCGACCAGCCCCGGCTGATGGTCGGCCATCCGGCGCAGCAGTACGAGGACGAAGGGGAAGGGGGTGGGGAACGAGTCGGGCTGAGCGAATGAGCCGGGCGCGGAATCCATGGCTCCTATCGTGGCGTACGGGTGCGTCCCCGTCCGGTGGCGCAAGCGCTTCCCGGCACATCGTGCCTTTGCCGGACCATTGCCGGGGGAAGTCCCCTCCGCATAACCTGTGTTCGCGATACCGGCCACCGGCCGGAATCTCGAACGCTTGCCATCTGAACCAGAAGGGGAGGGCGAGCACTATGGGACGCCTGGTGCCCGCGGTGACACGGGCTCTGGACATACTCGAGCTCTTCCTGGACGGGGACGGCACGCTCTCCGCACCCGAGATCACCCGTCGGCTCGGGCTGCCCCGTACGACGGTCCATGAGCTGGTGACCACTCTGGCCGCCCGCTCCTATCTGGTCCAGGTCCCCGACCAGCCCGGCCGCTATCGGCTCGGGGTCCGGCCGTACCAGCTGGGCAGCCGCTACGCCGAGCAGCTCGACCTGGCCGCCGAGGGCCAGCAGGTGGCCCGGAGCGTCGCGGAGACCTGCGACGAGACCGTGCATGTCGCGATCCTCGAGGGCATGGACGTCATCTACATCGCCAAGGTCGACTCCACCCACGCCGTCCGCATGGTCTCCGCCGCGGGCCGCCGGCTGCCCGCCCACTGCACCTCGGTCGGCAAGATGCTGCTCGCCTCCCTCCCGGAGGACGCCCTGGCCGCGCGGCTGTCCGGCGATCAGCCGCTGGCCGCGATGACGGACAACAGCATCACCGCCCCCGCCGAACTGCGCCGCCACCTCGCCACCGTGCGCGAGCGCGGCATCGCGGTCGAGCAGCGGGAGTCCAATCCGGATGTGAACTGCGTGGCGGCTCCCGTACGGGACACCACGGGAAAGGTGGTCGCGGCGCTGTCGATCTCGGTGCCGACGATCCGCTGGAGCGATGAGCGCCAGGCCGAGCTGGAGGGGCTGGCCGCCAAGGGCGCGGGCGAACTGTCGGTGCGGCTGGGACATCGGAGGCGGGACATATGAGCACACGGCCATCGCTCGAGATCGCGGTGCGCGCGAGCGCCGTGCTCGGTGAGGGACCCACCTGGGACGCCGCCGCCCAGCGGCTGATCTGGGTGGACATCCTCTCCTCCCGTGTCCACACCTATGACCCCGCCACCGGCCGCCGCACCACCCTGGGCACCGAGCAGCACGTCGGCGCGGCCAAGCCCCGCGCGGGCGGCGGCCTGGTGGTCAACCTCCGCGACGGCATCGGGGTGTACGGCGCTGACGGCGGCTTCGACTGGCTGCTGCGCGAGGCGGTCCCCGGCCGCCGGGGCAACGACGCCGCCGTCGCGCCCGACGGCTCGCTGTGGGCCGGCACCATGCGCTACGACGAGGGGGCCGGCGGCGGCACGCTCTCCCGGATCGGGTCCGACGGCTCCCATACGGAGTTCCTGCCGGAGGTGACGGTCAGCAACGGCATCGGCTGGAGCCCGGACGGCCGCCTCATGTACTACATCGACACCCCCACCCGCCGTATCGACGTCTTCGACGTCGAGGGCCCCGACGGCCCGGTGGTCTCGGGCCGGAGGCCGTTCGCCGAGGTCGAGGAGGGCGCGGGCTTCCCGGACGGGCTGTGCGTGGACGCCGACGGCGCGGTGTGGGTCGCCCTGTGGGACGGCGCCGCGATCCGTCGCTACGCCCCTGACGGGACACTCGATCGGGTGGTGGAGCTGCCGTTCCCGCGCCCGACCGCGTGTGCTTTCGGCGGTGCGGACCTCACCGATCTCTATCTGACCTCGGCACGCGTCGGACTCGGCGCCGCCGCGCCGCCGCTCGCCGGGTCGCTGCTGGTCATTCAGGGTGTGGGACAGGGTCTTGCGCAGCCCGCCTTCGGCGGCTGAGCGGGGCCGGGCGGACCCCGGCGGTCGCCGGTTCGCCGGAAGACAGGGGCCTGACGAGGGCTTTCGTGCGGTTCTTTGCACAGGATCCTCACACCCCGCGTCCTGCTGACCTACCCGTTGGTCACATAACCTGCCCGGCGAAATGGATTACTGCTCTCCCTGCCGCCGCCATCTCAACGGTGCCGTCTCCTGCCCTGGATGCGGAACGCCCGTCGAGGACCTCGGGCTGCCCTCCGCCGCGTCGGACGCGGCGGACGAGGGCGGGGCCGAGGCGCCCGCCACGCGGGCGGAACGGCGGGCGGACCGCCGTACGGCCCAGGCTCCCCGTGCCTCCTCCGGTGCCACCGGCACCACTCGCGCCTCGCGCCGGAAGCCCAAGCCCCGGGGCCTCTTCGGCCGCCGCGCCCGTCGGGCCCGCCGGGGCCGGGGACGCCGGGTGGCGATCCTGGCGTCGGTGCTCGGCCCGGTGCTGGTCGCGGTGTTCGTGGCTGAGCTGGCCACCGAGGGGCACTGGCGGGAGTCCTCCCCGGCGCCCAGGCGGCAGGAGCCGGTGGCCGACCGCGACGGCGGGGTGACCGAATCCGCCGAGACGGTCGTCCAGGACACGACCGGCCCGAGCGCGGGCCCCTCGGCGGCGGACGGCGAGGACGGAAAGTCGTCCAAGGGCAAGGGCAAGGACGGCGGGGAGTCCAAGGGCGAGGACGACGACACCTCGCCCGATCCGGACGACGCCTCGTCCTC
>NZ_JAAAYH010000471.1:0-6684 GCF_018035285.1 Streptomyces sp. MK37H
GGGCCCACGGACCCCTTGGGCCCTACCGGATCGACGGGCACCACCGGCCCCACCGGACTCGGCGCCGGGCGTGAGGGGGCTGGGGCCGGCGGCCCCGTCGGCCCCGCCGCACCCGCTGCCTCCACCGCACCCGCTGCCTCCACCGCACCCGCTGCCTCCACCGCATCCGCTGCCTCCACCGGACCCACGGGACCATCCGGACCCACCGGACTGGGTGGACGCGGCTCCCTCACCGGCCGGGCCGCCCTGGTCACGGGTGGCTCACGGGGCATCGGGCTGGCCGTGGCGGAGGCGCTGATGGCGGACGGTGCGGCGGTGTGCGTCACGGCGCGGGACCCGAGGGGGCTGGCCGACGCCGTACGCCGCCTCGGCCCGCGCGCCATCGGCTGCCCGGGGGACGTGGCCGACCCGGCCCATCCGGAGGCGGCGGTGGCCTGCGCCCTGGCCGAGTTCGGCCGTCTCGACATCCTGGTCAACAACGCCGCGACCAACGCCCCGCTGGGCCCGCTGATGGCCGTGGACCCGCTCGCCTGGCGCACGGCCTTCACGGTCAACGTGGAGGCCCCGCTGCGGCTGACCCAGGCGGCCTGGCGGGGCTGGATGCGCGGCCACGGCGGCGCGGTCGTCAACATCTGCACCGAGGGCACCCACGGCGTCGGCCCGGGCGTCGGCGCCTACGGCACCACCAAGACCGCCCTCCTCCGCCTCACCCGCCAGCTCGCCGGAGAACTGGCCCCCTCCGTCCGCGTCAACGCCGTCTCCCCGGGCCTGGTCCGCACCGAGATGGCCCGCTTCGTCTGGGAGCCCGGCGAACAGGAGATAACCGCGACGCTCCCGCTGGCCCGTATCGGCGAACCGGAGGACGTGGCGCGCGCGGTCCGCTGGCTGGTCTCGGACGAGGCGTCCTGGATCACCGGCACGGACCTGGTGGTCGACGGCGGCCGCCGGGTCCGCGAGGCCCACCGCCCCGTCTAGGGTCCTTCTGACGGATCTCCGTGGAAGAAGGACCCTAGGCGCCGATCAGCCCGGCAGCACATGGAGGGGCGAACCCCGCTTGGAGTACCTCACCTGATGAAGCAGTGGGCCGATCGAATGACTCATCACATAAATACCGGGATGTGGGTGGAAAACAGGTCAAGACAAGAAGAACCTTCCGGGAGATCACCCGGTTCAAGTCCCCAAGGGAGTACTGAATGCGTCCTCAAATCAGGGCCGCATTGCCGCGAGCGCGGTATTCACGGCGGCCCACACGGCTGGCGCTCGGCGGCATCACCTCACTGACCGCCGTCTCGCTGGTGGGCGTACTGGGTGCCCTACCCGCCGAGGCGCAAGATCTCGGAGTGACGTCGCAGCCGACGTCGACCATCATGTCCACTGACCGGGCCGTCTCCTTGGATGACCCCGACCCTGTCGCCGACGCCGGCTATCCCGGCAGGCCGAAGCCGCCGCGGCCGGGAGCCAATGGGTGCTTCGATATTGACACCGTTCGTCAGGAAGCCGGCGGCGGTGGGGCCTTCTACGCAGCCGTCAGTTTCGGAGTCCCCTACGTCGGAGACGAGACCGGTCCCGGCGGGGACATCGACTGGGACGACCTCTCCGACGAGGGGGGAGCGGTACCCGTGGGTGCCTGCGGTGCGTCCATCGACGTCGGTCCCGGCGGCCCCGGCAGCGACATTTTCATCGACGTCATCACCACGTCAGGGACCGTGCACGGCATTACCTGCACCCGTATGGGGTCGGTGATCGTGGCCTGCGGCACCTGGGTCCAGCGAACGACCCCGACGCCCGGGGACACATTGACGCCGTGAGTCCTGGCTCGCACGCTCGAAACCAGTGACGCGGGGCAGCCGGCGAAGGCCGGCTGCCCCGCGTCGTGTTGCGAGGGCTGGTCCAAGGGCCCCTGTTCCTCAATCGAGGGCAGCCCTTTTATTCGCTAGACGAGACGAGACGTTGCGTCTACTCTAGCGCTCATGACACTCACTCACACCCTTGCCGACCCTCGGGTCGAGACCGCCATCAGCCGCATGTTCAAGCTGGCCGAGCAGGACGAGACCGCCCAGACGCAGCTGCCGCCCGGCGCGCTGGAAACGATGGCCCCGCAGGAACTCGCCGACGCCGCGGCCGGGATCTACATGCCGATCTCCGCCGACGGCGGGAAGCTGCTCTACAACCTGGTGCGGGCCATCCGCCCGGCCACAGTGGTCGAGTTCGGCATGTCCTACGGGATCTCCACGCTCCATCTGGCCGCCGCCGTGCGGGACAACGGCACCGGGCGCGTCATCACCACGGAAATGAGCAAGGAGAAGATCGCCGCGGCCCGCCGCACCTTCACCGAGACCGGGCTGGACGACCTGATCACCGTGCGGGAGGGGGACGCCCGGGAGACCCTCGCCGACCTCGAGGGACCCCTGGACCTGGTCCTGCTCGACGGCTGGAAGGACCTGTGCCTGCCCGTGCTGCGGATGCTCGAACCGATCCTGCGGCCCGGCGCCCTCGTCGTGGCCGACGACATCGACCAGTTCGAGGGCCCCATGCGGCCGTACCTCGACTACGTACGCGACCCGGCGAACGGCTACCAGAACGTCAGCTTCCCCATCGAGGACGGCATGGAGATCAGCTGCCGCCTCTGATGCCGCCCGCCGCGCCGCGCGGTCAGGAAGCCGTCAGCGCTCGCCCAGCCAGATCGGGTTCGTCATCGCCGCCATCGGCCCCGGTATGCCCGACGCCCCGCCGTCCGCCGGGGCATGGCGGACCTCGGCGCGGACGTACGCCGCGTAGGACGCCGTCGTGCGCCATTCGGCGGTGAGCTCGCCGGAAGCGGGGACCGGCGTTCCGTAGAGCTGGCCCTGGTCGGTGATGAACCGCACCGAGCAGCCCGGGCCCACGCCGGAGACCTTCAGCCGGACCGTGATCTCCTCCGCGCCGCCGACCTTCAGGCGCTCGCCGATTCCGGCGTGCTTGCCGCGGCCACCGACCGCCTCGAAGGTGAGGTCGATCTTGGAGGACTCCGCGATCCAGCTGCGGCCGGCCCGGATGCCCTCCTGGATGGCGGTGCGGGAGAGGTCGTCGGCGAGCACCACCGTCTGGGGCAGGCCGACGACCTGGGGCTCGCGGTGGGCGTCGCTGTGGCCGACGGCGGGCAGCCAGCGGCCGTCGCCACGGGAGGCGGCGACCAGCGTGTTGTCCCACTCGGAGATCGTGACCTCGTCGTCGGGGGTGAAGTCCGCGTTCCACACCTCGACCGCGTCGGCCTCGTTGAAGCCGAACTTCCAGTTGCAGCCGACACAGGTGCCGTGCGGATGGGCCGGGATCACCAGGCCGCCGGCCTGCCGGATCTTGCGGGCGAACTGGCCGAAGCGGTTGTCCCGGGCGCGGTAGCGCCAGTCGATGAAGACGCCGGGGTCGGTGCCGAGGGCGACCACATGGCCGTTGCGCGTGGTGATCTCCTCGCCGGTGAGGATCAGCAGGTCATCGCCCCACAGGCCCTCGAACGCGGCATGCGCCGACGTGGTGTTGTGCTCGGTGGTGGTGATGAAGTCCAGCCCCGCGGCGCGGGCGGCGGCGACCAGCTCGGCCGGGGTGCGCTTGCCGTCGGAGTGCACGGTGTGCAGATGCGAGTCGCCCCGGTACCAGGCGCGGCCCCGGCCCTTCGCGCGCTGCGGCGGGTACCCCGGCTTCGGGGTGGTGCCGGGCGCGCCGTACCGCAGTGTGACGGTGACCTTGTAGTCCAGGCCCTGCGGGGCGACCGTGTACGGCCCCAGCACCACATGCCAGGTGCCCGCCCCGACCGGCCCCGCCAGATAGCCGGGGGTGGCCTCCTCGGCGCTGATGGCGAACTCCGTACGGGCCCCGCCGGACCAGCCGCGGAAGCCGCGGCCGCCCAGCTCCGTGCCGCGCTCGTCGAAGATGCCGATGTCGCAGGCGTTGCCCTGCGTGCCGGCCGGGACGGTCGGCTTGTCGTACGAATACGACACGGCGATCTCACGGACCCCGCGCGGAACCTCGACCGGTACGTAGACGAAGTCCGGCGCGCCGGTGGGCAGATGGCCGCTGAGGGTCTTGGTCTGCTCAGGGCCGTCGGCCGTGCCCGCCGCGTCGGCCTGGGTGAAGGTCATGGGATCGAGTGTCAGCACACCCGCCGCGCCCGCAAGCGCGGAGAGCCTGAGTACATCGCGTCGCTGCATGAGGTGCCCCCCAGAGTCGAGAGTGCCGTCCGACACCCGCGTGACACCGTTGTACGCGTGGGTGACACGCGCGGAAAGCCCTGTGGATAACTCCATGGCGGAGAGGGAACGGACGGCCCCGCCCCGACCCCGCCGCCCCCGCCCGGCGATCCGCGCCGCCGCCAAGTCCGGTCCGGGCGACGGCCGTCGGCGCCCAGTGGGTGTAGTCCGCATGTTCCACCGCGCCGTATTCCCGCCGACGGTCCGCGGCCGCCGTGATCAGACCCACAAAACCGCAGGCCCGGGCCGTCTGGCGGTGTCCCACACCACTCGTATGCTCGGAGGATGACCACGAGCGCGCAGGGAAACGAACCGGGTGCCCCGACTGGCTCCGCCGCCCCCACAGCCAACGCGATGCGCCGTGCGCTCAAGCGCGCCCGCGACGGCGTGGCGCTGGACACCGCCGAGGCCGCGGTGCTGCTCCAGGCGCGCGGTGACGACCTGCGGGAGCTGATGGCCTCCGCCGCCCGGGTCCGCGACGCGGGCCTGGAGGCGGCCGGCCGCCCCGGGGTCATCACCTACTCGCGCAGCGTCTTCATCCCGCTCACCCGGCTGTGCCGGGACAAGTGTCACTACTGCACCTTCGCGACCGTCCCCGGCAAGCTGCGCCGCGCGGGCCACGGGGCGTTCATGTCGCCCGACGAGGTCCTCGCCATCGCGCGCCGGGGCGCCGAAATGGGCTGCAAGGAAGCGCTGATCACCCTCGGCGACCGCCCCGAGGACCGCTGGCCCGAGGCGCGCGAGTGGCTGGAGGCCGAGGGGTACGACGACACCATCGCGTACGTACGGGCCATGGCCATCCGCATCCTGGAGGAGACGGGCCTGCTGCCCCACCTCAACCCCGGCGTGATGACCTGGACCGACTTCCAGCGGCTCAAGCCGGTCGCCCCCTCCATGGGCATGATGCTGGAGACCACCGCCGAGCGGCTGTGGAGCGAGCCCGGCGGCCCCCACTACGGCTCGCCCGACAAGGAGCCGGCGGTGCGGCTGCGGGTGCTGGAGGACGCCGGGCGCAGCTCCGTCCCGTTCACCAGCGGGCTGCTGATCGGGATCGGCGAGAACCATGAGGAGCGGGCGGAGTCGCTGTTCGCGCTGCGCCGCGTCTCCCGCTCGTACCACGGCATCCAGGAAGTCATCGTCCAGAACTTCCGCGCCAAGCCGGACACCGCCATGCGCGGGATGCCGGACGCCGAGCTGGACGACCTGGTGGCCACCGTCGCCGTCGCCCGCCACATCCTGGGCCCGTCCGCCTGCATCCAGGCGCCGCCCAACCTGGTGGACGCGGAGTACGAGCAGCTCATCGGGGCCGGTATCGACGACTGGGGCGGCGTCTCCCCGCTCACCCCGGACCACGTCAACCCCGAGCGCCCCTGGCCCCAGGTGGACGAGCTGGCCGAGCGCTCCGCGGCCGCCGGCTTCCGGCTGCGCGAACGGCTCGCGGTCTACCCCGAGTACGTCCGGCGCGGCGAGCCCTGGCTGGACCCCCGGCTGCTGCCGCACGTCACCGCCCTCGCCGACCCCGAGACCGGCCTGGCCCGCGAGGACGAGATCCCCACCGGGCTGCCCTGGCAGGAGCCTGACGAGGCGTTCAGCGCCTCCGGCCGCACCGATCTGCACCGCGCCATCGACACCGAGGGCCGCACCGGTGACCGCCGTAAGGACTTCGACGAGGTCTATGGCGACTGGGAGGCGCTGCGCGAGGCCGCCGCGCCCGGTATGGTCCCGTCCCGCGTCGACGCCGACGTCAAGGCCGCGTTGGCCCAGGCCGCCGACGACCCGACCCGGCTGACCGACCCCGAGGCGCTGGCCCTGCTCCACGCCGAGGGCCCGGCGCTGGACGCCCTGTGCCGCATCGCCGACGATCTGCGCCGGGCGACCGTCGGCGACGACGTCACCTACATCGTCACCAGGAACATCAACTTCACCAATGTCTGCTACACCGGCTGCCGCTTCTGCGCCTTCGCCCAGCGCCGCACCGACGCCGACGCCTACACCCTCTCCCTGAACCAGGTCGCCGACCGCGCCCAGCAGGCGTGGGACGTGGGCGCGGTGGAGGTCTGCATGCAGGGCGGCATCCACCCGGATCTGCCCGGCACCGCCTACTTCGACATCGCACGCGCCGTCAAGGAGCGCGTGCCCGGCATGCATGTCCACGCCTTCTCCCCGATGGAGGTCGTCAACGGCGCGACCCGTACGGGCATGTCCATCCGCGAATGGCTGACGGCGGCGCGCGAGGCGGGCCTGGACACCATCCCCGGCACGGCCGCCGAGATCCTGGACGACGAGGTGCGCTGGGTCCTCACCAAGGGCAAGCTGCCGACGGCCACCTGGGTCGAGGTCGTCAAAACGGCGCATGAGCTGGGCATCCGGTCCTCGTCCACGATGATGTACGGCCATGTGGACCAGCCCCGCCACTGGCTGGCCCATCTGCGGCTGCTCGCCGAGATCCAGCAGGAGACGG
>NZ_JAAAYH010000472.1:0-6677 GCF_018035285.1 Streptomyces sp. MK37H
ACGACCGATTCCCCGTGTTCGCCATGGCGTTCGACGAGGTCTGCGGACTGCTGGATCCCCATCTGGAACATCCCCTCCGCGATGTGGTCTTCCACGGTGTGGCCGAGCGGCCGGGGCTGTTGGACCACACCACCTATGCCCAGGCGGGGCTGTTCGCGCTGCACATCGCCCTGGCGCGGCTGCTCGACTCGTTCGGCGTACGCCCCGACGCCGTCATCGGCCACTCCATCGGCGAGATCGCGGCCGCCCACGTAGCCGAGGTCTTCGACCTCCCCGACGCCTGCCGACTCGTGGCCGCCCGCGCCACGCTCATGGGCCGACTCCCCACCGGCGGAGGCATGGCCACCATCGCCGCCACCGCCGAGGAACTCGCCGAGGATCTGGCGGCATACGACGGCCAGGTGGGCATCGCCGCTCTGAACACCCCCGGCAACACCGTGGTCTCCGGTCCGATCGAACTGGTCGCCGACATCAGCGCCACCTGGGCGGCGAAGGGCCGCAAGACCAGGACCCTGACGGTCAGCCACGCCTTCCACTCCCCGCTGATGGACCCCATCCTGGAGCCGTTCGCGCGGGCCATCGACGGCCTGACCTTCCACCGGCCCACCCTTCCGGTACTCAGCAACCTCACCGGTGAGCCGGCCGACGAGGAGATGGCCACACCGGACTACTGGGTGCGGCACATCCGCCAACCCGTGCGATTCCACCCCGCCGTCGCTCATATCGCGCCCGAAACCGGCGTCTTCCTCGAGCTCGGCCCCGACCCCGTCCTGGCCGCCGCGACCCAGCACACCCTTCAGCACCTCGCCGCCGACGAGACGGCGGCCGACACCGACGAGGGCGAAGGCGAGGCAGGGCGGCCGAGCCCGCTGGTGGCGGCCACCCTGAGCCGTAAACGGCCCGACTGCCACGCACTCGGCCACGCCCTCGCCCAACTGCACACCCATGGCACCGATGTCGACTGGACCCAGTGGTTCCCGGCCGATCCGGCCCCCCGGACGGTGGATCTGCCGACGTACGCCTTCCAACGCGAGCGCTACTGGCTGGCGGCGGGCGGCGGCGTCGGGGACGTGGGGGCCGCCGGGCTACGGCGCGTCGAGCACGCACATCTGCCGGCGGCCGTCGGGCTCGCCGATGGTGGGCTGGTGCTGACCGGCCGGATCGCGGCCGGGGGCGCCGGGGGCTGGCTGGCCGAGCATGTGATGGCGGGCGCCGTGCTGGCGCCGGGCGCGACGCTGGTGGAGTGGGCGCTACGGGCCGCTGACGAGGCGGGTTGCGGCGGGCTGGAGGAGCTGGCGCTCCAGGTGCCGCTCGTCCTCCCCGCGTCCGGCGGGCTGCGTGTGCAGGTGGTGGTCGGTGTGGCCACCGAGGACGGGCGGCGCGATGTGCGGGTGTACTCCCGGCCCGACCGCGATGCCGAGGCCGGTGCCGACCCGGGCTGGGTATGCCACGCCGAGGGCGTCCTGGGCCCGCCGTCCCCGCAGAGCCCCGCGCGGGGCCAGGTGGACGAGCCGGGTCTGGCGTGGCCTCCGGCGGGCGCGGAGCCCGTACGGCTGGACGGGTTCTACGAGCGCGCCGAGGCGTCCGGGTACGCGTACGGGCCGTCGTTCCGTGGACTGCGGGCGGTATGGCGGGACGGCGCCGATGTGCTCGCCGAAGTGGCACTGCCCGACGCCGCCGGAGCCCCGGAGGGGTTCGGTATCCACCCGGCACTGCTGGATGCCGCGCTGCATCCGGCGTTCCTCCTGGACCGGCCCGAGGAGGACCACGACGACGGTCGGGTGTGGCTGCCGTTCGCCTGGAACGGCGTGTCGCTGTGGGCGGGCGGTGCCACAACCGTACGGGTGCGGCTCTCGCCCCAGCGGCAGGAGGCGGGTGGCGCCGAGGGCGAGCGCGGACTGCGGGTCGAAGTGGCCGACGCCGTGGGCGGTCCGGTGCTGACCGTCGACTCGCTGGTGATGCGACCGGCCGCCCTCGACCAGCTGCAGACCTCCGGTGGGCCGCAGGTGGACGGGCTGTTCACCCTGGAGTGGACGCCCCTGCCCGTCCCCGCACAGGACACCGATGCGGAAGGCCAGGAGCCGGATCCGGCGGACGGCGGCGGTTGGGTGGTTCTGGGACCGCAGGAGTGCGGGCCGATCGTGCCGGACTCGGTACGCCACCCGCGTCTGGAGGCATTGGTGTCCGCCCTCGACGGTGACGCCCCCGCCCCCTCCGTGGCCATCGCGTATTTGTCCGGCCTCAGTGACCCATCCGAGAGGCACATGGATACGGACCTGGCGGCCGCCGGTCTGGCGGCCTCGGAGCGGGTGCTGGAGCTGGTGCGGGGCTGGCTGGCCGAACCTCGGCTGGCAGACGCCCGGCTGGTGCTGGTCACGCGGGGAGCCGTCGCGATCGACACTCCCGAGGCGGAAGGCGCCGGGGACGGCGGCGTGGACATGGCCGGTGCCGCCGTGTGCGGGCTGGTGCGCAGTGCACAGGCGGAGAACCCGGGACGGTTCCTTCTGGTCGATCTCGACCCGGACGCCGAACCGCTCGCGGAGGACGTGCGCAGCGCGGTGGCGTGGGCGGCGCACCTGGACGAGCCGCAGATCGCACTGCGGGCGGGGCGGCTTCGGGTGCCCCGGCTGATGCGCGCCGGTGGCGTGAGCAGCGGGGGTGTGGCCGCACTGGTGGGACAGCCCGCATGGCGGCTGGAGCTGACCGGCGCGGCCACGGTGGAGAACGTGAGGCCGGTGCCGTGCCCGGAGGTGCTCGAGCCCCTCGGACCGCGCCAGGTGCGGGTGGCGGTGCACGCGGCCGGTATCAACTTCCGCGACGCGCTGATCAGTTTGGGCATGGTCCCGGGCCAGACCGGGCTCGGCGGCGAGGGTGCCGGCGTGGTGCTGGACATCGGCCCCGAGGTGACCGGGCTCGCCGTGGGTGACCGGGTCATGGGGGTCTTCGACCGCGCGTTCGGCCCGACGGCGGTGACCGACGCCCGCATGGTGGCGCCGATTCCCGCCGGATGGACCTATCCGCAGGCGGCCTCGGTGCCGGTGGCGTACCTGACCGCCTGGTACGGGCTCGTGGAGCTGGCCGGGCTCCGGGCCGGGGAGTCGGTCCTGATCCATGCCGCGACCGGCGGTGTGGGCATGGCGGCCGTGCGGATCGCCCGCCACCTGGGGGCGGAGGTCTACGCGACGGCGAGCCCCAGTAAGCACGGGGTGCTGGAGGAGATGGGCATCGATGCGGCGCATCGGGCCTCGTCGCGCGATCTGGACTTCGAGGAGGTGTTCCGCGAGGCCACCGGTGGACGTGGTGTCGATGTGGTGCTCAACAGCCTCGCCGGGCCGTTCGTCGACGCCTCCCTGCGGCTGCTGGCCGACGGCGGACGGCTGATGGAGATGGGCAAGACCGACCTCCGTAATCCTGAGCGCGTCGTGGAGGAGCACCCGGGGGTGACGTACCAGGTCTACGACCTGATCACCGACGCCGGACCCGGACGCATCGGCCGGATGCTGGGCGAACTGGGCGAGCTGTTCACCACCGAAGCCGCCGGAGCTATCGGAGCTATCGGAGCTATCGGAGCCACCGAAGCCGCCGGAGCTACCGGAACCATCGAAGTCACGGAAGCCACCGAAGCCGCCGAGGTCACCGGAGCGACTGCAGCCACCGCGGCCCTGCCGCCGCTGCCGGTGCGAACCTGGCCGCTGAGCCGGACACGTGAGGCACTGCGTCATCTCAGCCAGGCCAAGCACACCGGCAAGCTGGTCCTGGACGTCCCCGCCCCGGTGGACCCGGACGGCACGGTCCTCATCACCGGTGGCACCGGCACGCTGGGCGCGCTGGTCGCCGAACACCTCGTACGGGTCTGGCGGATCGGGCATCTGCTGCTGGTGAGCCGCCGGGGCCCGGACGCGCCGGGCGCCGAGGACCTCGCCGATCGGCTGACCGCCCTGGGCGCGCGGGTAAGCATCGTCGCGGCCGATGTCACCGACGCGACAGCCGTGGCCGATCTGGTGGCGGGGGTCGATCCCGCGCATCCGCTGACCGCGGTCATCCATGCCGCGGGTGTGCTGGACGACGCGGTTGTCACCGCGCAGACTCCCGAGCGGCTGGCACGGGTCTGGGCGGCGAAGGCCACCGCCGCGGCGCATCTGCACACCGCGACGGCACATCTGCGCCTGGGCGCGTTCGTGCTGTTCTCATCGGCCGCCGGGGTCATGGGCAGCCCGGGACAGGCCAACTACGCGGCGGCCAACGCCTTCTGCGACGCGCTGGCGGCCCACCGCCAGGCGCTGGGCCTGCCGACGGTCTCGGTGGCGTGGGGCCTGTGGGCCGAGGCCAGCGAGATGACCGGCGGCCTCGCCGACGCGGACCTGGCCCGGATGTCCCGCTCCGGCGTCACCGCGATGGCCGCGGACCACGCCCTCCGGCTGCTCGACGCGGCGTCCGAGCATGGCGGCCACCAGCTGATCGCGGCGGATATGAACGCCCGTGTCCTCGCCGCCCAGCCCGCAGACAGCCTCCCCGCCACGCTCCGCGCTCTCGCCGCCTCCGGAGCCGGTGGCGCGGTGGCGCGGCGTACGGCGGCGGCAGCCGACGCACGGCCGGACGACTGGGCCGACCGGCTGGCGGGCCTGTCCGCCGCGGAACAGCACCGCGCCGTCCTCCAGTTGGTCCGTGGCCATGTGGCCACCGTGCTCGGACACGCGGACGCCGAAGCGGTGCAGTCGGACACCAACTTCAAGGAGCTGGGCTTCGACTCCCTGACCGCCGTCGAGCTGCGCAACCGACTCGCCGCCGCCACCGGTCTGCGCCTGCCCGCCGCCCTCGTCTTCGACTATCCGGACGCGGCCGTGCTGGCCGACTACCTGCTGGAGCGCATCGCCCCGGCGGTCGGCGCCACGCCGGGCCGGGGAGACGCCGATCCAGTCCTCAACGAACTGGCCAGGCTCGAAGCCACTTTGATCGGCCTCGAGATGGAAGACGACGACTCGGGGGCGGTCACGGCACGGCTCGAAAGCCTGCTGGCGAAGTGGAAGGCGACACGAAAGCCGGCGGAGGAAGAGATGACCGCCGCGGAGAGGCTGGAGTCCGCGTCCGCGGCCCAGGTTCTCGACTTCATCGACAACGAACTGGGTGTGTCCTGAATGTGCCGGGCGCCACGACCGCTGAGGGCCGGGTGAAACCTCATGGTGAACGTGAATGAAGAGAAGCTGGTCGAGTATCTCAAGCGCGTTTCCGCGGATCTGCACGATACGCGCCTGCGTTTGCGTGAGGTGGAGGAGCGATACCAGGAGCCGATCGCGGTCGTGAGCATCGCCTGCCGGTTCCCGGGCGGGGTGAACACGCCCGAGGACCTGTGGCGGCTGGTCGCGGGCGGTGTGGACGCCATCGGGGATTTCCCCACCGACCGCGGCTGGGACCTCGACAGCCTCTATCACCCGGACCCGGACCACCCCGGCACCACGTATGTCCGCCGGGGCGGGTTCCTCTACGACGCCGACCGATTCGACCCGCAGTTCTTCGGCATCAGCCCGCGCGAGGCGCTCGCCACCAGCCCCCAGCAGCGACTGTTGCTGGAAACCGCCTGGGAGGCATGCGAACGGGCGGGAATCGACCCGGTTTCCCTCAAGGGCTCCCGGACTGGTGTATACGCCGGTACGGCCACCACCGGCGGCACCACATCGGGTGACCTTCCGCAGAAGGGATCCGAGGGATACGCGGGCAACGCACCGAGCCTGCTCTCGGGCCGGGTGTCCTACACCCTCGGCCTGGAGGGACCGGCCGTCACGGTGGAGACGGCGTGCTCGTCGTCGCTGGTCGCGATCCATCTGGCCTGCCAGGCGCTGCGGCAGGAGGAGTGCGCCCTGGCCCTGGCCGGCGGGGTGACGGTGATGACCACCCCCGAGGTGTTCACCGGCTTCTCCCGGCAGCGCGGGCTGTCCCCGGACGGGCGGTGCAAGGCATTCTCGGCGCACGCTGACGGAACGGGCTGGGGCGAAGGCGTCGGCCTGGTGCTGCTGGAGCGGCTGTCCGACGCCCGGCGCAACGGTCATCGGGTGCTGGCGGTCGTCCGGGGCTCGGCGATCAATCAGGACGGCGCCAGCAACGGTTTCACCGCGCCGAACGGCCCCTCCCAGCAGCGCGTCATCCGCCAGGCCCTCGCCAGTGCCCGGCTCGCCCCGTCTGAGGTGGACGCGGTGGAGGCGCATGGCACGGGCACCAAGCTCGGCGACCCGATCGAAGCCGACGCACTGATTGCCACTTACGGCCGCGACCGGCCGGAGGACCGGCCGTTGCGCCTCGGCTCGCTGAAGTCCAACATCGGCCATACGCAGGGTGCGGCGGGTGTGGCCGGTGTCATCAAGATGGTGATGGCCCTGCGGCACGACGTACTCCCGGCCACCCTCCATGCCGAGGAGCTGACGCCTCATGTGGAGTGGGACGGCGGCGGTGTACGGCTGCTGACCGAGCCGGTGGAGTGGCCGAACGGTGAGCGCCCGCGCCGGGCCGGTGTGTCGTCCTTCGGGATCAGCGGCACCAATGCGCATGTGATTGTGGAGCAGGCTCCTGAGGAGGATGCGCCGACGGTGTCCTCTGAGGTGGGTGGGGTGGTGCCGTGGGTGGTGTCGGGGCGGAGTGTGGAGGCGTTGCGGGGCCAGGCCGCCGCTCTGGCTGAGTGGGTGGGC
>NZ_JAAAYH010000473.1:0-6669 GCF_018035285.1 Streptomyces sp. MK37H
CGGCGCCGTCCGGGGCTCGGCGGGCCGGTCAGGACCAGCACCGGCGGGACCGGCAGGACCGGCGGGACAAGCGGGACCAGGGGGACCGGCAGGACCAGCGGGACCGGCCGTACCGGCAGCACCAGCAGCACCGGCCGTACCGGCAGCACCAGCAGCACCGGCAGCACCGTCGACGCCGTTCGGAACGGTGCGGACGGCGGCGGGGGCGGGACGGCGCTCGGCGAGCGGGACGACGGGCGGCAGCAGTTCGTGGGGCTCGCCGAGGAACACCCGGCGCACCACGCGTTCGGCCGCCCGCCCGTCGTCGTACGGACAGAAGCGGGCCCGGAACGCGGCGCGCAGCGCGGCCGAGCGCGGACCGCACCAGGCGCCCGTGGCGAAGAGGGCGATCAGCTCGTCCTCGGTGCGGGAGACCGGGCCGGGCGGGGCGGCGGTGATGTCGAAGTAGGTGCCGCGGGCGGCGCGATAGGCGTCCCAGTCGTCGGCGTGGATGACGATGGGGCGGTCGAGGTTGGCGTAGTCGAACATGATGGACGAGTAGTCCGTCAGCAGCGCGTCCGCCGCCAGGCACAGCTCCTCCACCCGGCCGTACCCCGAGACATCGAGCACCCGGCCGCCGGCACTCCCCATGGCCCCGTCCGGAGCGTGGAAGTAGTGCGGCCTGACCAGCAGCGTGAATCCGGGCCCCAGCGCGCGGGCCACCCGCTCCAGGTCCAGCCGTGGCACAGGGCGGCGCTGATAGTCGCGGTGGGTCGGCGCGTACAGCATGGCGACGCTGCCCGCGGGGATGCCGAGCCGGGCGCGCAGCCGGGCCACGTCGTCCTCGGTGGCTTGCTGGAAGACGTCGTCGCGCGGGGAGCCGTAGGGGAGCGTGGTGTAGCCGGAGGGGTAGACCCGCTCCCAGACCAGGGTGGTGTGGCGGTTGGCGGAGAGGCTGTAGTCCCAGCGGTCGACCCGCTCCAGCAGCTTGCCGAAGTCCATGCCGCGGGCGGCGGCCGGACGGTCCCGCAGATCCAGGCCCATGTGCTTGAGCGGGGTGCCGTGGTGGGTCTGGAGATGGATCTGCCCGGGCCGCTTCCGCATCCCCGGCGTGAAGTTGACGTTGTTGACGAGGAAGCGGGCACGGGCCAGCGCCGTCCAGTACGCGGCTGAACCGGGGTGCAGTCGGCGCACCCCGGGCGGCAGGGTGTGGGCGTACTCGGGGGTGGTGATCCAGGCGGTGCGCACCCCCGGCACCAGCTCGCGGACCTTCGTCTCGATGGCCGCCGGATGGCAGGCGTACCCCTTGTGCCAGTACGCGGCGAAGACGGCGAGCCGGGGATCGACGGGGCGGCACAGCTGCACCCGGTAATGCACCCAAAGCGCGGCGGCGCGCAGCCGGGCGTACCCCACCGGGGCCAGGGCGAGGGCCCCCCGCCGCACCTGATCGCCACCCCGCAGCAGCTGATACACGCGGCCGGCGCCCAACCGCAGCAGCAGACACCGCCACCGGGCGCGCCCGGGCGGGGTGGCCGCGCCGTGCGGCCGGTAACGCCGGTGGTGCGCGCCCGCCCGGCGGAAGAACTCGGCCCGGGCCCGCACCGGCAGCCGGTCCGGCGCGGCGGCGATCACGCCGAGGTGGTCGACCATCCGCCGGAACAGCGCCGGGCGCCAGTGGGCCAGCTCGGGCCGGGCGTCGAGAAACCGGAACACCCGGTCGTACTGGTCGAACACATCGAGGTGGCCCCGGCTGGTGGTGCGCAGAATCCCGCCGCGCCGCCGCTGCCGGTAGTGGACGCACACCCGGTCCAGGACGGCGATGGACTCCGCGCTGAGCAGCACGGGAAAGGTCCAGGGCGTGTCCTCGTAGAACCCCGGCGGAAAGGCGAAGCCCTCCGCGCGGACGAAGTCCCGGCGGTACGCCTTGTTCCAGGCGACCATCAGCAGCCGCAACAGCTCCGGCCGCTGATCGAGCCGGAACACCTGCCGGACGCTCTCGGGGTCCCCCTCCCGGAGCAACTCGGCCCGGACGTTCCGTACGACGTCACCCGTCCAGTCCACCCGTGCGTAGTCGAAGACCAGCACCTGCGGCTCGCCGGTCCGCGCCAGCCGGTCGGCGATGGCGCGCAGCGCGCCGGGGGCGAGGGTGTCATCCCCGTCGAGAAAGAGCAGATAGTCCCCGGTGGCCCGCCGAATCCCAGCGTTCCGCGCCCGCCCGAGACCCGCGTTCTCCACCAGATGCACGGCCCGCACCCGCCGGTCCCGCTCGGCGGCCTCATCGATGATCGCGCCACAGGCGTCCGGCGAGTGGTCATCGACCGCGATCAGCTCCAGGTCCGTGAAGTCCTGCTCCAGCACGGACCGCAGACAGTCACTCAGATACGGCTGGACCTCGTATGCGGGCACGATGACGCTGAACCGGGGCACGGCGCATCCCATCGGTCGAAGCGGCACGGATGGTTCCTCACACCATCATCTGAACGCCCACGAATGGCGCGGCAGCGTGCCGGAACGCCCCACAAAAGCCCCCCGTTCGGCCCAGCGCCCGACCGCTCATGGAGTTCAGGACATGACTGTCCTGTCGGTTGACTATGCCCCTGAGGGGAAGCCGTTCCCGTACACGGGGACGGTGGTGGGCGCGGTGCTCGGCGCCACCCTCATCATCTTCGGCCGCAACCTGCAGCGAGCCCTGAACTCCCTGGCCCTCCGCGGCGACGGCAAGGACGGCCTGGGCGGTGTCACCTATGGATCCCGCTGACTTCGACACCGCCCTGCTCGACCCGACGCGGCTGTCGATCGTGTCGCTGCTGGTGGGCGTGGAATGGGCCGAGTTCGGATGGGTGCGCGAGTCGGTGGGAATGTCGCCCTCCGCGCTCTCCAAGCAGGTCAGCACGCTCGAGACCCGGGGCTATGTCGAGGTGAAGAAGGGCTACGTGGGCAAACGCCCCCGAACGTGGCTCGCGCTCACCCCGACCGGACGGGACGCGCTCGAGAGACACGTGGCGGCGCTGCGCCGCGTCGTCGAGGAGTCCCAGCGGGCCGCGGAGCGGCGCGACAGCTGAACGGAAGTCTGCCTAGCTCCTACGTGCCCGCTCCTCGGTGGAGCGCCCACGCCCGAGCGGCTCCGGCCATGTCTTCGAGCCAGGAGGCATCAGGGAACCGGCGGGCCCGCGACCGGTACATGCGGAAGGTGGCGGCGGCGAACGCGTCGATCGCGACAGGGTCCGCATCCCCCCACACCTGGCAGTGAACGGCCCAGGACTCCGCCCCCTGGGCCGCGTGCCCAGCCGCGATGAGCTGGATGACGAGGCAGGCCACGTCGATGAACGCGGCCCCTCTCGTCGGCCACGCCCAATCCACGGCCCACGCACCGTTCTGGCCGATGATCAGGTTGCTCGGGTTGATGTCCGTGTGCAGCAGGCCGTCGCCTCGGAACAGATCCGCCTCCGTCTTGTCACGTGCGAACCGGTCCCAGCGGGTCTCGGGCCAGTCCCGCGCGACCTCGGGCAGGTCGAGCGCACTGATCCGGTTCAAGGTGTCGACCACGGCTGGCAGATCCGGTGAGCCGGGCTCGAGATCCGCCCGCCTCCCTTCCACCACCTCGAACCCCAGAGCAATCCAGCCCTCGTCCTCCGCATGCCACAGCAAAGCCGGGGCGACCGGCTTCACCGCCGGGTTGACCAGTGCTTCTCGAACCAGGGAGTCCCGCCGCCCTCCCGGCCGGTTACGCACGGCCTTGACAAAGAACGGACCCTTCTCGCAGTGGATCAGGGCTGTGAGGTCCGAACTGAAACCACGCGAGGTGGGCTCCACGTCGGTCACGGGACCTGTGTAGGGCTGGAGAAATCTCCAGAACTCCTCCGGGGGAAGGCTGCTGCTCATTGAGTCCTTCGCTCAGTTCCGCGGGGTGCACTCACTGCCCGGGAAGCCCGGCGAGCACTCGTCGGGGACATTGTCCGGGTCGCAGCCGCTCGACGAGTCCGGGCCGCAGGGGTCGGACCGCTTAGCCGCACGAATGACTGTGTTGGCCCTGGCCATCGCCTCGCCGCCCAGGATAGTGGCCAAGGGCGTGTCCCGGACGTTGCCGACGCTCATCCAGCCAGCGGAGAACACGCACGGGGACACGCCGCCGTCCGGGCCGATGGAGGCCCTGCCCGTACCGCACCGCCCGCACAGTCCCGAGGCGTCCGGAGCCGCGCCTTTGGAGCCCCGCCCGAAGGGGCGAACGTGATCCACGCTGATGCGCTTCACCCCAAGTGCTTCCAGCTCCTGGCACGCGGCGTCGACTCGCTGTGTCTCGGTGGTCGCGACGATCCCGGCGCGCAAAGGGATGCTGAGCTGTACGGCCCTTCTGATGTTCGCCAGGGTTCGGGCGTGACTGGGTCGGCCGGTCACCGTGTTGTGCTCGTTCGCCCGATCCGAGTAGTACGACGTGGCCAACGAGGCGCCCCCACGCTGAAGGACCGACCACCAATGGGGGGAGAGATGTACGAGATTGCTGTAGGCCTCGATGCTCAGGCCGAGGCTCAGGGCGTGCTCCACTAGGAAAGCGCCATCTGGGTGAAGAGTCGGCTCACCTCCGATGATGGTCACACGACGGACGCCGCCACCGGCGGCTTGGCCGATGACGCTGACCCAGTCCTGGCGCGTCATGGTGCCGTGCGTCCCCTCGGGCCCCGAGGAGTTGAAGCACGGGCCACACCGGAGCTGGCACTTACGGGTGAGGTCGAGCCAAAGCAACTCGGCGGGCCGGTGCGGAGTCGTTGGCTCTTCGATGATCGCCGTCACGATGGTCCTTTCCCGAGATTGATGCGGCTGGGAATCCCGCCAGAACTGCTGCTTTCCAGCCGCACTCATAAATCTAGGGAGGAGGTATAAGGCGCTCTACGAATGTGCCGGAACTTGCCCGACATTCACTCCAGAGATTCGATGGCCGCGGTGATGATTTCCCGCGCGGCGGGACCGTGAACGGCGAGTTCGGTCAGTTCGCTGAACGTCTGGGCATACATAGCGAGTTCGTGATGCTGCACAACGGTGAGATGGGCCGAGACGAGTTCGACGTTCACTGCTTCGTCGTCGTACAAGAAGAAGCCCTCGACGGGCCAGAGAGTTGAACGGTCCGCGTCCTGGGGGATGATGCCGATGCTCACCGAGGGGAGCGCCATCGCACTGAGAAGGTGGCCGAGTTGCCCGGCCATCACGTCCGTTCCGCCGATGCGATATCGGAGTGCGCTCTCCTCCAGGAGGATGGCGAACGTGTGGTTGCCATAGACGACCTGCTGCTTTGCGACACGCACCTTGACGGCTGCCGGAACATCGTCGATAAGCCCACGGCGGTTACGAAGGGAGGTGAGCAGCGCGGTGATGTATGGGGCCGTCTGCACCGGTCCGGGGATGAGCCACGGCGAGTAAATGCGGAATCGCTGCGTGCGCTCCCAGAGCGGGAGGACGGACTCCTGGGCCCACTTGAGCCCATTGCGCTCCATCTTGCGCCACTCGACATACATGCCGGCGATTCCGCGGGCTGTCGAGATGAGGTCTTCTGTTTCACTCTCCGCGCCACACGCGGAACACCAATCGCGAAGGTCGCGCTCCGAGGGCGCGCGGGTGCCGCTCTCGAAGCGCGAAGCCTTCGACTCATGCCAACCAAGATTGTTAGCCAGCGCTCGCTTGGTGAGACCGGCTGCTTGGCGTATTTCGCCGAGGCGTTGACCGAGCGCTTTGCGGGCCTCTTGAACGCTTGAAGAGGGCGATGTCATGTCGGTGTGAAGCTGCTGTTGAGTCCGTCAGACCAACTCGAACTCCGCGTGTGGCGTTGCCCGCTTCCACACGGCGTCGAAGGCCGACTCGCACAGCTTCGCCACCTCCGGATCTTCTGTCAGCTCCACCTCCATGTTCTCGCCCTCGCCATCGAAGTGGTTGACGAGGACGAGGCTGGAGTCGAACAGCCAGAAGTCGTTGCCCGGAAGAGCGAGATCGGTCGAGTTGCGCCGGGAGAGCCAGCGCACCTCTTCGCCGGCGGCGATGTTCAGGCCGTCCGTCACGTCGTACTCGAAGCGGATGTACTCGCTGACGGGTGTCGAAACGACGCGGGCACGTCGGACCTCGACGTCTCGCGAGGCCGCTTCCGTGACGATGGCGTGCCAGTCGGCCCAGCGCTCTGCGGGGTCGAGGACCTCACCGACCTTCCAATCGATGAAGGCCGGGTCCGACTTCATGTAGGCGTCGCGCATCTCCAGGTGGACCGCGGTCCGCTGGCAGTCGCGGAACAGTTCCTCAAACGTCGGGGTCCTCGTCATCCGGCTTCACCTCCAAGAAGAACTGCACCATGCGCCGGGGGATCTCCACCACCGACTCGTGGCCGGGGATGTCCATCTGCCCGAGTCGTTCAGCGTCTTCCACCTTCCACCCCTGCACGAGGTAGTTGTCCTTCTCCTCGTCGAGGTAGATGGTGGGGGAGCCACCGCTGGGGCTTTCCGGATCCTTACCGAGCCTACGCAGGGCCATGATGTCCTCCTGGGGTGCCCATAATGCTCTCTGTGCCCGAGTTTGCCGGTGACTGTGTAGTGGAGCGAGGAGCTTGCCGAAACTTGCCAGACACATCCTCTGCTCAGCAGGCCGCCCGCAGATCCTCGCCAGAGGCGGCGGCCCGGCAGTCGCGGCAGCGGTTGTCGTTCGCGGAGCGGAAGG
>NZ_JAAAYH010000474.1:0-6666 GCF_018035285.1 Streptomyces sp. MK37H
CTTGTCCTTCTCCTTGTCCTTGCCCTTGTCGCCCTTGTGCTCCTCGACCATGTCGGAGGGCCCGTCGGCGTCCTTGCCGCCACTGCCCTCGCCGTGCGGGCCGCCGCTGGCCTCAGGGGTGCGGTGGCTGCTGGCGGCGTTGGCCGGGCGGTCGTTCGAGCCGTCGCTCATGGTCGCGACGTGCACCAGCGCCGGTACGGCCGCGCAGCCCAGCACCAGCGCCGCAGCGGCCCCGACCAGGGCCTGGCGCCGCCGCGCACGGCGGGCGGGCACGGCGCGCCGCAGGTGGTCGAGGGACTCGGGGGACGGCTCGAGCTCGTCGACGGCGCGGTGCAGCAGCCGCCGCAGCGCCTCCTCGCCCTCACCGCCGGGCTCGTCGTCGTCCAGCTGAATACGGAGGGGCGTCACCCGCCCAGGCTCGGACCCGGCGGACTTCCTGCCCTCCGTGGCCTCGGCCGAACCGGTTTGCTCCTCGACGGACCCGGTGTGCTCCTCGGCGCCCGTGGACTCCGCAGGCTCACGGGTCTCCGCGGACCCGGCGGACTCACGGGCCTCCGGGGACTCCGCGGACCCGGTGGACGCCGCAGACCCGGCGGACTCCCCGTCAGCCGTGGACTCCCCGTTCGCCGTGGACTCCGCGGCCTCCGTGGCCTCCGCGGCCTCCGTCGCCTCTACCGGTTCCATGGGCCCCGTGGTCTCCCTGGACTCCCCTGGCTCCCTGGATTCCGGCTCATGGCCATGCTGCCGGCCGGAATCCCCCGGGTCCGGCGTAGATGTGTTGTGGTTCATGCCGGAGCCTCCATGGCGACGCGGAGCGCCGCGATGCCACGCGAGCCGTACGCCTTGACCGAGCCGAGCGATATGCCCAGCGTCTCGGCCACCTGGGCCTCGGTCATATCGGCGAAGTAGCGCAGCACGAGAACCTCACGCTGACGGCGCTGAAGTCCCCTCATCGCCTTGATCAGTTGATCGCGTTCCAGCTGTTCGTACGCCCCCTCCTCGGCACTGGCCATATCGGGCATCGGCTTGGAGAGCAGCTTCAGCCCGAGGATGCGCCGGCGCAGCGCGGAGCGGGAGAGATTGACGACCGTCTGCCGCAGATAGGCGAGGGTCTTCTCAGGATCCCGGACTCTCTTGCGCGCCGAGTGCACACGGATGAACGCTTCCTGCACGACGTCTTCGCAGGACGCGGTGTCGTCGAGCAGGAGCGCGGCGAGACCGAGCAGCGACCGGTAGTGGGCGCGGTAGGTCTCGGTGAGGTGATCGACTGTGGTGCCCGCTGCCATCGCGTCGTCAGTGTCCTCGCGCCCTGTTGTGATGTGCGCGGGGCGGGCCGATGGCCATGGCGCGATCACCGGCATGCCACCTGGGGCACGCGGGGGGCGTACTGCCGCGCCACCATGCCCTGGAACCGTTGCGATGCCGAATACCTCTGCCACGCCTGTTGGACACGCCGCCCCCTGTCAGGGTTGTACGCGTGAGGCACCGCTTTTGACGATGCGTTGAATGCCCCCATGCGCACCAACTCTTCCCCAATGCCCCAGTTATCCCCAGCGCCCACTGCAGGGCGGCTGGAAAGACGCTCCCCGCCCACTGCCGGTTGCAGCGGGCGGGGAGCGAATACGTCGATCACATCAACGGCCCAGCTCAGCTGGTCCAGGCCAGTGACACGCACACAGGATATTCACATCTGTCGGACGACGCACTGGTGAAACGTCACTTTAAGACGGTCGCTCACGTTACGGCGCTCCGGCCCCCTCTTACGACGGCCCGGCCCCCTCTTGACCCAGTGGCGGGCCCCGGGTCACCGCGCGGCGGACCCACCCGCCAGCTCGGCCGCGACGACCTCCGCGATCTGCGCGGTGTTCAGCGCCGCGCCCTTGCGCAGGTTGTCACCGCAGACGAACAGCTCCAGCGCCTTCGGGTCGTCCAGCGACCGCCGCACCCGGCCGACCCACGTGGGGTCGGTGCCCACGGCGTCGGCGGGTGTCGGGAACTCGCCCTCCCCCGGGTTGTCGCACAGCACCACCCCGGGGGCGCCCGCCAGGATCTCGTGCGCCGCCTCGACCGTCACCTCGTTCTCGAACCGCGCGTGCACGGCCAGCGAATGCGTGGTGATCACGGGCACCCGTACACAGGTCGCGGTAACCCTCAGCTCCGGCAGCCCCAGGATCTTGCGGGACTCGTTCCGCACCTTGAGCTCCTCGGAGGACCAGCCGTCCTCCTTGAGCGAACCGGCGAACGGCACCACATTGAGCGCCATCGGCGCCGGGAACGGCCCGGTGTCGCCCACCGCCCGCCGTACGTCCCCGGGGTGGGTGCCCAGCTCCGTACCGGCGACCAGCGCGATCTGCTCGCGCAGGGCGTCGATGCCCTCCTTGCCCGCACCGGAGACCGCCTGGTACGAGGAGACGATCAGCTCGCTCAGCCCGAACTCGGCGTGCAGCGCGCCCATCGCGACGATCATCGACAGGGTGGTGCAGTTGGGGTTGGCGATGATGCCGCGCGGGCGGACCCGGGCCGCGTGCGCGTTCACCTCCGGCACCACCAGGGGGACATCGGGGTCCATCCGGAAGGCGCCGGAGTTGTCGACGGCCACCGCGCCCTTGCTCGCCGCGATGGGCGCCCACTGCGCCGAGACCTCGTCGGGGACGTCGAACATCGCGACGTCGACGCCCTCGAACGCCTCCTCGCTCAACGCGACGACCTCGACCTGCTCACCCCGGACGGTCAGCTTCCGGCCGGCCGAGCGGGGCGAGGCGATCAGCCGGATCTCGCCCCAGATGTCGGCGCGCTCGGAGAGGATCGAGAGCATGACGGTGCCGACGGCGCCGGTGGCCCCGACGACCGCGAGGGTGGGCTTGTCGCCACCGGCGGCACCGCCATGGCCGATCATCGTCCGGTCCCTCCGTAGACCACCGCTTCGTCGGTGTCGCTGTCCAGGCCGAAGGCGCTGTGCACGGCCACGACCGCGTCCTTCACATCGTCGGCGCGGGTGACGACCGAGATGCGGATCTCGGAGGTCGAGATCAGCTCGATGTTGACCCCGGCGTTCGACAGCGCCTCGAAGAAGGTCGCGGTGACCCCCGGGTTGGTGCGCATACCGGCACCGATCAGGGAGATCTTGGCGATCTGGTCGTCGTAGCGCAGCGAGTCGAAGCCGATCAGCGACTTCGCCTTGGTCAGCGCCTCCATCGCCCGGTGGCCGTCCGTCTTCGGCAGCGTGAAGGAGATGTCGGTCAGCCCGGTCGACGCGGCGGAGACGTTCTGCACCACCATGTCGATGTTGATCTCGGCGTCGGAGATGGTGCGGAAGATGGCCGCGGCCTCACCCGGCTTGTCAGGCACCCCGACGACCGTGACCTTGGCCTCGGACGTGTCGTGCGCGACCCCGGAGATGATCGCCTGTTCCATGCCTTCTTCTCCTTCTCCCGCTTCCGGCCGGTTGCGCACCCAGGTGCCCTGGTGGCCGGAGAAAGACGACCGTACGTGGATGGGGATGTTGTACCGGCGCGCGTACTCCACACAGCGCAGGTGCAGCACCTTGGAGCCGCTCGCGGCGAGCTCCAGCATGTCCTCGTACGGAATCTCGTTGATCTTGCGAGCCTTCTTCACCACGCGCGGATCGGCGGTGAACACGCCGTCCACGTCGGTGTAGATCTCGCACACCTCGGCGTCCAGGGCCGCGGCCAGCGCGACCGCGGTGGTGTCGGAACCGCCCCGGCCGAGGGTGGTGATGTCCTTGCTCTCCTGGGACACGCCCTGGAAGCCCGCGACGATCGCGACCGCGCCGAGTTCGAGCGCGTCACGGATGCGGCCCGGCGTGACATCGATGATCCGTGCTTTGTTGTGAACCGCGTCGGTGATGACTCCCGCCTGGCTGCCGGTGAACGACAGCGCCTCGTGACCGAGGTTTTTGATCGCCATCGCCAGCAAGGCCATGGAGATCCGCTCTCCCGCGGTCAGCAGCATGTCGAACTCGCGCCCAGTAGGGATCGGGGATACCTGCTCGGCGAGATCGATCAGCTCATCCGTCGTGTCGCCCATCGCGGAGACCACGACGACCACCTGGTGGCCGTTCTTCTTGGCTTCCACGATTCGCTTGGCGACCCGCTTGATGCCTTCGGCATCGGCAACGGAGGAGCCTCCGTACTTCTGCACGACAAGGCCCACGTGCGCTCCTCGCAGCTCTCAATAATGCGGTCGGCTCAGTCTAACGAGCGGCCGGAATACGCCCTCCCAATATCACATAGCGAGACGAATGCTTCGCAATGTGATCAGGGGAGGACGAGGGGCATCACACGGCGCAACGTCCATGCACCCGCGAGATCCCCACATCCCTCCCACCCGCTCAGCGACGAACCCTGCCCGCTTACCGCGGAAGCACACGGGAACGTAACCCAGCTCACAGGATCGGACGGCCTTGCGGGCCGTCCGGCGGACCATCCGGCTGATCGGCCCGCGGGCTGCCCGACAGGCCGTCTCAAGCACTCCTCAGCGCGGTCCCGAGCGCAGCCCGAGCGGTCCCGCGATCTCCGCCGCCATGACCCGGCCGGCCTCCTCCGCGAGTTCGTCGTCACCGCCCGCGTTGCTGTCCGTGTCCAGGCCGTCCAGCTCGTCCAGCGGGCTGTCCAGCCGTACGTGCGCGACGAGCGACTGCAGCGCGCGCAGGGCCGCCGAGGCGGTCGTCCCCCAGTTGGAGAGGTACGAGAACTGCCACCACCACAGCGCCTCGCTGATCCGGCCCTCGCGGTAGTGCGCCATTCCGTGCCGCAGATCGGTGATGATCCCGGCCAGGTCGTCGGAGATCCGGCAGGCCACGGGCTGGCTGCGCGGCACGTACGGGTCGAAGACCTCCGAGTAGATGTCCACCGGCTCCAGCAGCTGGGCGAAGCGCTCACGCAGCTCGTCGACGTCCGGCTCCGGGCCGGCGTCCGGTTCGTACCGCTCGTCCGGGACGAAGTCCTCGTGCGCGCCGAGCCGGCCGCCCGCGAGGAGCAGCTGCGACAGCTCGAGCAGCAGGAACGGCACAGCGCTGTCCGGCTCGTCCCCCTTGGCGACTTCGGTGACCGCGACGATGAAGCTCTCGATCTGGTCGGAGATCTGGACCGCGAAGTCGTCCGGGTCCGGGTGGGCGTCGTGCAGCGTTGCGTCAGACATCGAGAAGTCTTCTCCCTTCGAAGGCACGACCCAGCGTGACCTCGTCGGCGTACTCCAGGTCTCCACCGACAGGGAGGCCGCTGGCCAGGCGGGTGACCTTCAAACCCATGGGCTTGATCATGCGCGCGAGGTACGTGGCGGTGGCTTCGCCCTCCAGATTCGGATCGGTGGCCAGGATGAGCTCGGTGACCGTACCGTCCGCGAGCCGCGCCAGCAGCTCCCTGATCCGCAGATCGTCCGGGCCCACGCCCTCGATGGGGCTGATCGCCCCGCCGAGCACGTGATAGCGGCCCCGGAACTCACGCGTCCGCTCGATCGCGACAACGTCCTTCGGCTCCTCGACCACGCAGATGATCGCGGGGTCGCGACGGGGGTCCTGGCAGACGCGGCACTGCTCGGCCTCGGCGACGTTCCCGCAGACCGCACAGAACCGCACCTTCTCCTTGACCTGCGTCAACGCTTGCGCGAGACGGCGGACGTCGGTGGGCTCGGCCTGCAGGATGTGGAAGGCGATCCGCTGCGCGCTCTTGGGACCGACGCCGGGCAGCCTGCCCAACTCGTCGATGAGGTCCTGGACCACGCCCTCGTACACGCCATCATCCAATCTCGCGCCGACGCGCGGTGGCCGTACTTCACATGAATATTCGGTTGCGCCGTGCCCTCACGGCCAGGGGGCGTCACGCTCGTGCGGCCGGGCTCGCCGCGACTCTTACGGCCGCCGCGACTCCTACGGTCGGGCCCGGGGAGCCCGCGACCCCGGGAGACCCGAGACCCCGGAGAACCCGAACTCCGGAGAACCCGAAGACCCCGGAGAACCCGAACTCCGGAGAACCCGAACTCCGGAGAACCCGAAGACTCCGGAGAACCCGAAGGTCAGAACGGGAGCCCGGGCATACCGCCCAGCCCCTGGGCGAGCGGGCCGAGCTTCTGCTGCTGGAGCTCCTGCGCGGCGTGGTTGGCGTCGCGGACGGCCGCGAGGACCAGATCCGCGAGGGTCTCCGTGTCCTCAGGATCCACGGCCTTGGGATCGATGACCAGGCCCTGCAACTCGCCGGAACCGGTCACGGTCGCCTTCACCAGGCCACCGCCCGCGGAACCCTCGACATGGGTGCGGGCCAGCTCCTCCTGGGCCGCGGCGAGGTCCTGCTGCATCTTCTGAGCCTGCTGCAGCAACTGCTGCATGTTCGGCTGGCCACCACCGGGGATCACGGCTTCGCTCCTGGCGCTCGACAGTCGTTCTCTTCGATAGCCCGAGCCTACGTGCTCCCCGAGCGCCTTGCTCTACGCCGTACGGAGGAGACGCGGCGACGCGGAACGCGGGTGCGGGGCCCACGCCTTCTACTCGTTGACGATCTCCTCGATCACCGTGGCACCCAGCTCGCGAACGATCAGGTCGTGCCCGCTCAGCGCGGTGTCGTCCAGATCCGGGTCGTCCTCGGCCGGCATGTCGTCCTCGATCGAGACCCGCGGCGGCTCGGGCTCCCGGTACGCCGCCGCCTCGGGGGG
>NZ_JAAAYH010000475.1:0-6661 GCF_018035285.1 Streptomyces sp. MK37H
GGGTCCAGGGGCGAAGCCCCTGCCACGCCGCGTGGTCCGCCGGACACCCCGTAGCGTGGCGGCATGGAACCACAGGGAACGATCACCGTGGCGCGGGCCCTGGGCCTTCCCGCCCTGCGCCGCGGGCTCCCCGAGGTGGTGTCCGGGCAGGAGCTGCTGGACCGCCCGGTGCGCTGGGTGCACGCGGGCGAGGCGCCGAACATCGCCGCGCTGCTCAAGGGCGGTGAGCTGCTGCTGACCACCGGTCTCGGGGTCGGTCCGCGCCCCGCCGAGCAGCGCGCCTTCGTGCGCCGGCTCGCCGAGCGGGGCATCGCGGCGCTGGTGGTGGAGCTGGGCGCCCGGTTCCGCACCCTGCCGGGGCCGGTCGTGGACACCGCGCGCTCGTGCGGACTGCCGCTGGTGCAGCTCCATCGCGAGGTGCCGTTCGTGACGGTCACCGAGGAGATCCACACCGAGATCGTCAATGAGCACTACGCCCTGCTGCGCCAGGCCGATGTGGTGCACCGGCAGGCCACCGAGGTGCTGCTGCGCGGCGGCGGGGTGCCGGAGATCCTGCGCGACTTCGCCGCCTTCGCGGCCAATCCGGTCTTCCTGGAGACCCCCGACGGGCAGCTGCTGTACGCGGCGGGGCCGGGCGGTACGCCCCCGGCGGGCGCCGCCGATCCGCTCCAGGTGTGGGAGGGGCTGCGGGCGCCGCGCGCGGCCGAGCGGCCCGAACCGCCGACGGGCAGCGTGATCGCGGACATCCCGGGCGGCGGGCCCGGCCCCGGTGCCGTACGGGCACGGCTGACCGTCCTTCCGGTGGCCGGGCCGCTGGGCCCGGTGCACCGGATCGCCGCCGAGCGGACGGCGGATCTGCTGGCGGTGGTGCTGCTGCGGGCGCGTCAGGAGGAGGAGCTGGCGGCGCGCGGGCGCGGGGACTTCCTCACCGATCTCGCGGAGGGCCGGATCGAGTCATCCGACGCCCCCGCCCAGGCCCGGGTGCTGGG
The DNA here is from genome assembly GCF_018035285.1 of Streptomyces sp. MK37H. Classification (NCBI taxonomy): domain Bacteria; kingdom Bacillati; phylum Actinomycetota; class Actinomycetes; order Kitasatosporales; family Streptomycetaceae; genus Streptomyces; species Streptomyces sp. MK37H. The sequence continues at coordinate 990 of NZ_JAAAYH010000475.1, forward strand.
GTTCCGGCCGGGCCCGGGCGGGCCGCTGCTGCCGGTGGTGATGCGACTGGTGGAGGATCCGCGGCCGCTGGCCGGGGGCGGGGAGAGCTGGGCGGCGCTGGCCCACGCCGTGCAGGAGGAGCTGGCTGGGGTCGGGGTGCCGGTGCTGCTCGGCGTACGGCTTCCGGAGGGACGGGTTCCGCTGCTGGCGGGGCTGCGCGGTGCGAGTGAGCGGAGCGCGGTGGCCGAGCGGATCGCGGCGGCGCTGCGGGCCGGGGTGGAGCGGGCCTGGCCGGACCGGGCCGGCGCCCGGCCGCCGGTGGTGGTCGCCGGGCTCGCGGTCGGCTGGGACGCGGCCGGAGCCGAGTTGCGGCATGCGGCGGAGGCGGCGAACGCGGCGTGCGGATCGCCGCCCGACCGGGGCTGGTACGACGTACGCAGCCTGGATGTCGACCTGTTGCTGTGGCGACTGCGCGAGCACGGCGATCTGGCCGCCTTCGTGGACCGGGTGATCGGTCCGCTGCTGGCCCACGACCGCACCGCCCGCCCGCCGCTGGTGCCGACGCTGGAGACGTATCTGCGGCATGCGGGGCGCAAGGCGGAGACGGCCCGTGCGCTGCACCTCAACCGCCAGACGCTGTACGACCGGCTGGCCCGGATCGCGTCGCTGCTGGGCAGCGATCTGGAGGATCCCCAGACGGTGCTCGCCCTTGGGGTGGCCCTCCAGGCCCGCCGCCATGTGCGGTGACACGGCGGCGGGCCGCCCCGCCTGACGCGGATGCGGCCCGCCCCGCCTGCCCGGGCCCCCGCCCGGCGTCCCCGCGTGTCGCCGGGCGGGGAGTGGCTCCCTCGCTGTCCGCCGCGCCGCCCTCGCCGTGCGCCGCGAACACCTCCCCGCCCGGCCGCCCTGTGCCGAACCCGGCCGGACCCTGCCCGGCCCGGACCTTGCCCGGCCCGGCGGATCTTCGCGGCCCGGACCCTGCCCGGCCCGGCGGATCTTCGCGGCCCGCGACGTCTGGCACGGCGCCCCCGGCCACCGCTGGGAGCCACCCCCCGCACCAGACGCCGCGGGCCTCGCGGCGGTGCCCGCTGAGGTCGCGGGCGCGCAGATCGATCCGCCGGACAGGGCTTAGAACGGGGTCAGCGTGAGCGTGACCCCCTTCGGGGCGGTGTCCTGGATGTAGGACGCGAACTCGGCCACGTCGTCGAAGGCGAAGCCGTACGCCTTGCCGTCCACGGTCGCCGCGTGCATGGCCTTGGCGTAGTGGTTGGTGACGTCCTCGCCGTAGAAGGCGGCCGGGTCGGTGGTCGGCTGGGCGTCGGCGTTGTGCAGCGTGGAGCGGTTGAAGCCCGCGCCGAGGATCGCCGCGACCGGGCCCGTGGTCCCGTCGTTGGGCGCGGCCAGGGCGCCGTCGCAGAACAGCACGTCCTTGGTGGAGGGCTTGTCGAAGGAGACCGAGGCCGGACCGGTGAAGGAGAACTTCCCGCCGCTCACCCGGCCGGTGAAGGTGCCCGCGTTCGTGGTGACCTTGAGGTCCTTCGATCCGTAGGCGTCCCAGACCTGGTCGATGTACGACGCGAAGTAGTCCTCCGCGAACACCCCCGCGCCCATGCCATGACCGGGAGCGATCACCCGCAGATTGTCGCCGACGATCAGCTTCTTGAAGGCGTCGACACCGGCGAGGTCGGAGAAGACCTTGGCGCGGGCCCCGTCCTTGAGGGTGCCGGTCGTCTGGTCCTGGGCGCCGGTGAGGTGGATCGACAGCGGGACGCTGAACATGTCCACCATGGTGGTGTTGCAGAACATCCCCGAGGAGTTGTACGTGAACTCCGCGCAGTCGTGCATGATGTCGTAGTTCGGGTCGCCGGACACCCAGCCCGCCGGGTACTGCAGCGCGGCCTTGCCCGCTCCGTCCTCGACCACCTTGAGCTTGAGCTTGGAGCCCAGCGCCACATAGATCCGGCCGGACATCTGAGGCAGGTTCAGCTTGGTCTCACCGCTTCCGGCCAGCGGGATCGCGTAGTCGGTGAAGCCGTCCGAGCCGTTGTCGGAGAGCGCGACGGGGGCGATGTTGCCGTCCGGGGTGACATGGACCTGGCGGTCGCCCTCGTTGCCGACGATGTAGAGCCATACCGACCCGTTGTCGTACTGCCCCGTCTTGTTGACGACGGTCAGGGGCAGGGAGGCGGCGGCCTTCGCGCCCGGTGCTCCGCTGGCGCGGCCGCCGGCGAACGCGAGGCCGGTTCCCGCGGCCGCGGCGGAGGCAGCGATTCCACCCAGCAGCTTCCTGCGACTGATCATGATGATGGTGCTCCTCGGCGTAGTGGGGGTTGCCGGGAAAATGGCGTGGGGGGTGACGGGAGGCGCGAAATTGAGAGCGCTCTCTCGTTCCTCTGCCCAGCACCCTGCCGATCAACGACCGGGCCCGTCAACCCCTTCACGCAGAAAGGTCTGCACCAATTCATCGTAGACGCTGAGAACATGGGCGACGGTGTCGTCCTCCGTCGGCCAGCCCGCCGTCCGCGCCCGCCCCGCCGCCGCGAGCTCCACCCGGCGCACCGGATCGGCGAGCAGCCCGGTCACGGCCTCGGCCAGGGCCTCGGGGTCGCCGTACGGGACGAGTTCGGCCGCCTCCCCCACCAGCTCCGGCACCCCGCCGACCGCCGTGGCCACCAGGGGCACCCCCGCGTGCAGCGCCTCCTGGGCCAGCAGCGACCGGGCCTCCCAGCGGCTGGAGAGCACCGCGACATCGGCCGCGGAGAGCAGCCGCGGCACATCCTTACGGCGGCCGAGCAGCCGCACCGGCAGCCCCTCGGTGTCGATCCGGCGCTGGAGCACCGCACGGTCCGGCCCCTCCCCCGCCACCACCAGCAACGGCCGCGGATCCAGCGCCCGCCAGCGCCGCGCCGCGTCCAACAGCGGGCCGTGTCCCGCCATCGCCTCCAGCCGCCCCGCCGTGACCAGCAACGGCCGCTCCACCACGCCCAGTTCGGCCCGCGCCTTCTGGCGGCGGCCGTCGGCGGTCTCCGGCGGCCGGCATGGGGCGGGCACCGCGACCGGGGCCAGCCGGGCGTCGCGCGCACCGCGGGCCCGGGCCCGGGCCACCAGATCCGAGGAGGCCCCGAGCACGATCGCGGCGGCCCGCGCCACCCGACGCTCCATCAGCCGGACCAGCCGGGCCCGCGCGCCCTCGGCGTCCACGCGGGTGTGCCAGGTGACGATCAGGGGTACGTTCCGGCCACGCAGCGCCACCGCCGCCAGCAGCCCCGAGCGCAGCCCGTGGGCGTGCACCAGGGCCGCGCCCTGGGTGGCCTTGCGCAGCGACGCCATGCTTCCGGCGTCCGTCAGGGCGTCCAGCCCGGTGAACCGCGCTCCCGTCTGGGTGAAGCCGTAGCCCTGCTCGGCGCTCCAGGGCCCGCACACGGTCACCCGCAGTCCGCGCGCCACCAGCCCGGCCGACAGCGACCGCACATGCACCCCGCTGCCCGAACTCCCGGCGCCCAGCACCTGGACCGCGTGCAGCGACGACTGCCCGTGCGGCGGGACCGGGGTGCTGCTCACGGTACTGCTCACGCGGGCGGAGCTCCTGAGACGGTGTCGGGCGGATTGGGGGGACGGTGCGGACGCGCTCCGCCCAAGAATGCCAGCACTCGCCGAACCCTCGTCGCAACGCTCCCAGGTGACGCCTGCCCCGAACTCGCCCGCTCGTCCGTGGTACCACCCGTTCGGGTGAAGGGTCGGAGGAGCGACGCGTGAAGGGTCGGAGGAGCGACGCGTGAAGGCTCGGGGGAAGCGTCACGTAAGGGGGCACATGAAGCGTCGCGTGAAGGGTCAGCGTCCCGCGCGGGCCGCCTCCAGGAGCTCTTCCGCATGCGCCCGCGCGAGTTCGGAGTCCTCTTGGCCCGCGAGCATCCGCGACAGCTCCCGTACGCGGTCCTCGCCCTCCATGGCCTTCACGCCACTTCGGGTCACCGACCCGTCGTTGGTCTTCTCGACCACCAGATGCCGGTCGGCGAAGGCCGCGACCTGCGGCAGATGGGTGACCACCACGACCTGCGCGGAGCGGGCGAGCTTGGCCAGCCGGCGGCCCACCTCGACCGCCGCCTTACCGCCGACGCCCGCGTCCACCTCGTCGAAGAGATACGTCGGTACGGGGTCGGAGCCCGCGAAGACGACCTCGACCGCGAGCATCACCCGGGACAGCTCACCCCCGGAGGCGCCCTTGGCGATCGGCCGGGGCGGGGCGCCCGGATGGGGCGCGAGCAGCAGTTCGACCTCATCGGCGCCATGCGGCCCGAAGGCCACCGGGCGGCCGCCCACCTCGATGCCGTCCGCCTCCGTCTCGGTCTGGCGGATCGCGAACGTGACCCGGGCGTGCGGCATCGCCAAGGAGGCCAGCTCGGCGGTGACCGCCTCCGCGAACCGCCCCGCCGCCTCCGTACGGGCGTCGGTGAGCGTCTGCGCCAGCCCGCCCAGCTCGGCGCGGAGCGCGTCGTGCTCGGCGGTCAGCTCGCCGATGCGGTCGTCGTCGCCGTCGAGTTCGGCCAGCCGCGCGGCGCCCTGCTCTGCCCACGCCAGCACGTCCGCGATGGTCTCGCCATACTTACGGGTCAGCTGGGACAGCGCGGCGCGGCGCTCCTCGACGGCCGACAGACGGATCGGGTCGGCGTCCAGGTTGTCGGCGTACCCCGCGAGATCCCCCGCCACATCGGACAGCAGGATGCCGACCTCGCCGATCCGGTCGGCGAGCCCGGCGAGGGCCTGGTCGTGGGAGCGTACGGCCTCCACGGCGCGATGGGCGCCCGCGACCAGGGTGGCCGCGTCCACGCCCTCCGGGTCCTCCGGGTTCCCGGCGAGGGCGGCGTGCGCGACGGCGGCGGCGGACGCCAGGGCCTCGGCGTGCCCCAGCCGTTCGGCCTCGGCCGCCAGCTCCTCGTCCTCCCCGGGGCGGGGCTCGGCGGCCGCGACCTCCTCGAGGCCGAAGCGCAGCAGATCCGCCTCCTGCGCCCGCTCGCGGGCCCGTGTGGTGAGCTCCTCCAGCTCGGCCGAGACGGCGCGCAGCCGGCGATAGGCCCCCGCGTACTTCTCCAGGGGCCCGGCCACCGCGGCGCCCGCGTACCGGTCCAGCGCCTGCCGCTGCCGGGCGGGCCGCAGCAGGCCCTGCTGATCGGTCTGGCCGTGCACGGCCACGAGATCGTCGGCCAGCTCGCCCAGCAGGCCCACGGGGACCGAGCGGCCGCCCACATGGGCGCGCGACCGCCCTTCGGCGGAGAGCGTACGGCTGATCAGCAGCACGCCGTCGTCGAGCTCGGCCCCCGCTTCCTCTGCCCTTACGGCCGCCGCCGAGCGGGCGTCGACCGTAAGGCGGCCCTCGACGACCGCCGCCTTGGCCCCGATCCGCACCAGAGCGGCGTCGGCGCGGCCGCCCAGCAGCAGCCCGAGGCTGGTGACGACCATGGTCTTGCCCGCGCCGGTCTCACCGGTCACCGCGGTGAAGCCGGGCGACAGCTCGACGACCGCGTCGTCGATGACGCCCAGCGCACGTATCCGCATCTCCTCCAGCACGTGCACGACCATACGAGGTTTGGTCGGTGCGATGCGACGAAGGGGCGCCACTTATGGGGTCCACCCGTACATCTGCCCGGTGCGGGGTGGGGGTGCCTCCGGCGAGAGCCCCCACCCCGCCCCTTCC